>DATGDQ010000248.1:0-4741 GCA_035310785.1 Gemmatimonadaceae bacterium
GAATCCACCTCCCAACTGGTTCTGCGTTCCCGCGCCTCCGAATGCGCCATCGCTCGATCCGCCCCACTCGAGCGCACGATCGCGCAGCGAATAGCTGAAGGAGCCCGCCGGTGTGTTCGAGCCTCCCTTCGTCGTCGTCGCAACCTGGCCGCCGCTGAACTGGCCTCGCGCGACATCGTACGTATTCGTGATGATGCGCGTGGTGCGCGTGGCATCCTGCGGAATGGAGGCGCCGCCGAACGACAGGCCATCGAGCGTGATGTTGTTTGCGGTGGGCCGCTGTCCGGCGACGGAGAACGCGCTGTTCGTGGAGTCGGTCGCACCGATCGGAACCACGCCGGGGGCGAGTGCCGCAAGCCCCGCGAGATCGCTGGCATCCACCGGAAGCCGCTCCACCTGGTCGCCCGAGAGCACGCGCCCGGTCGACCCCGGCGTCGCACGCTCTCTCGGCGTGCGCCGGCGCGCGGTGACGGTCACCTCCTGCAGCCGCGAGGTCGTGGGTGAGAGCGCGACATCGCGCACGAGCCTGTCCTCGTCGGCCTGGCGACTCACCACGAACGAGATCGGCGCCATGCCGAGCAAACGCACCGTCACGCGATACTGGCCGCCGCCGTCGGGAAAGAGAATCGTGTACCGCCCGTTGGAGCCGGTCGTGGCGTGACGCGTGATCTGGCCATCGGTGGCAGTCGCATCCACCCTGGCGCCCGCAAGCGGCTTCGCGTCCGGGCCAGTCACCACCCCCGTGAGGATGTCGGTCGTGCTGCCGACCTGCGCGCTCGCGCGACTCGCCGGCACGAGAACGAGAAGAAGAGAGGTGAAGAAGAGGAATCCGCGTGAGAGCGACACGACGAGTGTTGGGATGTCGGACTGAGCGAAGATGAGGCGACGCGCGTGTCTCCTCATACGTTCAGCCCCGCTCGGGCGTTCAACGCGCAATGAGATAAACGCATGCGTAGCCGCCCGCGTGTAGAGAAGGACAGCGCGCATCTCGCGCGACGCAGGTTTCCAGACTCACCAGCAGGAGACAATCGATGTTCAACCCGACCTCACGAGCGCGTCGTTATACGCTCGGAACGCTACTCTGCGTGGCTGCGGCAACCGTGACGGCGTGCGCGCATTCCCAGCAGACTCCCCCCGCGGACTCCGCATCACCGCGCACGCAGGGCGATTACCAGGGCTCGCGGATGCGTCACCACGGCGGTGCGCGTGGTGATCACATGCTCGAGGGGCTGAACCTCAGCAAGGATCAGCGCGACCAGATCACTCTCATTCGCGATCGCTACAAGCTGCAGGCCGACTCCATGCGCATGGGCGCGCCACGCGACAGCACGAGCCGCGCTGCATTTCGCTCGCTGATGATGCAGGAGATGCGCGAGATCCGCGGTGTGCTCACGCCCGACCAGCAGAAGCAGTTCGACGACAGAATGGCGAAGATGCGCGAGCGTCGGCAGCAGAACGGCGGGCGCGGCGACTACGATCATCGCGATGGCCACGATGCGCCATCCCCGGACAATTCCGGCGACAGTCCTCCGCCGCCTCCACCCTTCCGATGACCGATCGGGTTACTCCGGAGGAGGACGCATGGGCGGCCCCGCATCCCCTGGATGCCGGGGCCGTCCCTCCATGTGGCGACGGTCGAATCGCGCGCGCTGTTCCGGTGTGAGTACCGAGCGAACCTCGTCGCGCGTGGAGTCCATGATCGCACGCAGTGCGCGACCCGGACCGTTCCAGAAGCTGTCGATCTGCACGCGCCGCCGCGCAAACACACTGTCCACGCGCGCACGCTGCAGCGAATCGAGTCCGAGCTCCTCCCCGAAGTGACGATCGCGCTCGGCGCCGAATGGCGGCCGGCCACCCATCGTCATGTGCATGTGCCGCATGCGAAACCTGCGCACCGACGCCTCGGTGATCATTCCCGCGCCGAACACCAGCACGAGCAGCAGGCCGACGGCGAGCCTGCCGCGCCATGGGCCGAGAGCGTCGCTCACGGTTCCACCTGTTGGAAGGGGTCATGTTCGAGTGCATTCTCGAGATCGTTCGCACTGGGCGGACGATCGGATGCGAGCAGCGCCGCCGCCGGCTCGCCATCGACGACCTCCGCGAACGACGGCGCCGCAGCGGCCGTGACGGCAGCATCCGCATCGCTCGTCGTGGCGAGCCCGATCGCGCCGAACAGCAGCACCGCTGCCGCGGCGAGCGCGACCGGCCTCGCGAAACGAAGGATCGAGCGCACGATTCCGCGCTCGTCGCGTCTCCGCTCGAGCTCCGGAGCAGCCGCCTTCATGATCCCCGCCGCGAGCGCGCTCCACTCCGCCTCGGCGCGAGCTGGATAGAGCGCGGACAGCTCGGGAAGCGGCGCCGGGACGTCGAGGGGATCCTGGTTCTCGTCGTGCTCGATCATCGCATCGCTTCTCCGTGGCGTGATTCGGGCGCGACCGCGAGAAGCACCGTGCGCAGCCGGCGACGCGCGTGCAGCAGATGGACACGCACCGTACTCTCGGCGAGGCCCAGCAAGTGAGCGATATCCGCGTGCTTCCACCCCTCGATGTCGTGCATCATGAGCACCTCTCGCTGCGAATCCGTCAACGTCTCGATGGCGGCGCTGAGTCGCGCGTTCAGCTCCGAGCGCTCGGCGGCCTCGAGTGGCGATGCGTCCTGCGCGTGCGCGGTTTCGTCTTCGAGTACCTCCACTGCTCGCACGCGGCCTCGTCGTCGCATGTCGAACGCGCGGTTGCGGACAATGGTCAGCAGCCATGCGCGAAACTTCTCAGGCGGCGAGCAGCTGTCGAGGTGCTGCAATGCCGAGAGAAATCCGTCCTGCACTGCATCATCCGCGTCCGCCTGCTCCGTGAGCACCGCAAATGCCACCGCATGGGCCGCACGAAGATGGCGTTTGACGAGCGATTCGAACGCCCCGCTCTCGCCACCCTGTGCCCGGGTCACGAGATCGGCGTCAGACGGCTCCTCGGCCTGTTCGGCTGGCGCGCGCGGCTTCACTACGTACTCAACGCGTGAGAGAGATCGGGCGTTTAGTCATGAAGCCCTCCTGGTGCGCCCTTCCACTGAAGGGGCTACAATGGCATATTGCGATGCGCGAGACGGAGCTATCCGCGACCGCCAGCGCCTCCGCGCGAGTAGCTCAGCTGGATAGAGCGTCGGCCTCCGGAGCCGAAGGTCGCGGGTTCGAATCCCGCCCCGCGCATGCGATCTCCCGTTTGGGCCTGGAGCCCAGACGGGATTTTCGTTACTACCCCGTCACGCATCGCGCGTGCCTCCGTACCCGCACCCACACGCCAGGGCTTTGCGCATGACCGACGTGCCCGCCGCCGACGAATCGTATCGAGAGCTACAGCTCGAGCGCTTCCGCGTGTCGGTGCTCAAGCAGGCGAAGTGGCGCGAGCTCTCGCGTGCCGCCGGCGACACGCGCGGCAAGCGCGCCCTCGATCTCGGCACCGATAACGGAGTGATCTCCCTTCTCTTTCGCGCGCAGGGCGGGAGCTGGGAGAGCGGGGATCTGACGCCGCACGCGACACGCGCGATCGGGCGCACGCTGGGCGAGGCGGTGGCGGAGATTCGCGATGCCCGCTTGCCCTACCCGGACGCCACATTCGATCTCATCGTCGTGGCCGACATGCTCGAGCACGTCCGCGACGACCGCGCACTTCTCGCGGAAATCGCGCGCTGCCTCAAGGTTGGCGGGCGCGCGATACTGAACGTGCCGCGTCTCAAACCACTGGGACTGCTTCACCCGCTGCGACGCGCGATCGGGCTCACCGACGCATGGCACGGACATCTGCACAGTGGCTACGATGCGCGCGCACTGCGTCATCTGCTTCCCTCCACGCTGCGACTCGCCGCGACGCACGAATACCTGCGCTTCTTCTCCTATGCGCTCGACACATCGCTCAACGCGAAGAGCGGACGCGCCGGGAGCGGGGCAACGATGCGCACCGCGAAGGGAACCCTGTCGACCAACGCCAGCGACGAGAAGCCGGTGAGTCGCGCCGTGAAGCTCATGTACCCGGTGATGCGTGGGTTCGCCGCGCTCGACGCGCTGCTCCCGTTCACGCACGGCTACATGCTCGTCGCCACACTGGTGCGTACGGCCGAGCCCAAGGTGTCGTAGGCGGCCAACAGCTTGCGGCGAAACGCGTCGCGCGAGTAGTCGCGCCCAACCCGCGCCCGCGCTGCGGCGCCGAGCGACGCCGCCCGTGCAGGATCGTCGAGCACGGCAACGATTCCGTTCGCGAATCCTTCGTCGGTGGCTTCGCAGAGCATCGCGGTGCTCGAATCCAGCACCTGCGTGTGCGTCGACAAGTTCGTCGCGACGATGGGCACCGCGGACCACATGTACGAGAAGAGCTTGAGCGGCGTATTCCCGCCGTGCAGCCGCGGCGACACGAGCACGCTGCCCATCCCCATCCATTCGGGCATCTCCTCCGGAGGGCGCTGACCGGTGAGCACCACGCGGTCTGCGATGCCGAGTGACAGCGCGCGCGCCCGCAGATCTGCGATCTGAGAGGGCAAGCCGCCTACGAGCACCAGCACCACATCATCGCGCAGACCGGCAACGCGCGCGAAGGCCGGGACGAGCAGATCGATGCCCTGATACGACTCGAGATTCCCGGTGTAGACGATCGCACGCCGCTGGCCGATGCCGAAGCGCTCGCGAAGGCTCGCCACGCGCGCCGGATCGGGCGCGCGCAGCGCCTCTTCGAGCGGGCTGTCCTCGATCTGCGCC
>DATGDQ010000249.1:0-1580 GCA_035310785.1 Gemmatimonadaceae bacterium
GGTGTGCTGGCCCTGCGAGAGTAGATTCACGAGTCCGCAGGGCGTTCGGCTCGGTCACCAGCATACGAGTCCCATCGAGAGCACGCAACACGCTGCCCCATTGCTGGGACTGTCTCCGCGGCAATTTCACAAGAGTCGGACACACACAGGCGGTCGACCCGCAGGCGTCGCGGTGCCCACAGGAGAATCGTCTGCGTATTCTCGTCGCGCTCGCGATAGTCGCAACCACCGTGTTGGCCGGCGGCTCGGACCAGGCGAGCGCCATGGTCACGGTAGCTGCGGGCGTCCACGCCGGCAGCTTCCTCGTGCGGAGCGCTGACACACCATGCGCGATCACGGAGCAGGCTCCCCCGCGCCCCAGACATCAGTTCGAGGTCTCGATCGGAGGGCCCGCGCCGAAGATGGAGCCGAAGGAGCTCACGCAACTGACGATGATCATCCCGAACGCGGATGTCCGAGGGCCGAATCACTCGTTCTTCGCGTCGATCATCTTCGGCGACATCACGCACGGTGCGCGCTATGTCGCGGAGATGCGCGCCGGAGAGAAGACGGGCGGAAGCGGCACCGTCACCCTGCTGCCGCACGGTGAGGATGCGACGCTGACGTTCGATGTGACATCCGCGGACGGCACACCATACACTGGCGTGATTCAGTGCGTCGGCGTGATGCACATCTGATCGGCGCGATCCGGCGATCGCCGCTCGATCGAATCAACCGGATCCGCGCAGACGTCGCAATGACGAGCTGCGCGAATTCTTGCGCGGCGCGCATCCATCCCGTCATCATCCGTGCACCATGACGACAATCCGATTTGCCCTTCCGCTCGCCGCCGCGATCGTGATCGCGCCGGGCGGCGCCCTCTCTGCGCAGACGCGTGACACTGCGCTCACGGGATTCCCCGCTCTCGCGAGTGACTTCGTCTACACCTCCCTCGCATTCTCGCCCACGGCCGCGACACAATCCGGGCTTCACGACTGGACCGATCCGTACACGGGGAAGCGCGCGCATCTGGACTCACTCCTCGACAACTTCTCGCCCGAGGCGATCCTCAAGCAGCGCGCGTACCTCATGCGCGTGCAATCGCGTTTGGCCTCGCTGAATCGTGCCCGCCTCGACGCGCAGACACAGGCGGACTACGATGTCGTCGCGAATGCGGCGGCGTTTGCGTTGTTCAGCTTGACCAAGGAGCGCTTCCACCAGTTCAAGCCGCAACTGTACGCCGAAGATCTCGGAACCGCGCTCTTCGCGAACATCTCGCTCGAGTACGCGGACAAGAACGCGCGCGCCGCGGACCTCACCGCGCGTGTCGCCCGTGTGCCCGACTTCCTCGCGGTTGCCCGGCGAAGTCTCCGTGCCACGAACGACATCTACACTCGTGTGTCGCTCGAGGAGACGGATGGTGTGAGCGCGCTCGTCAAGGACATGGGCTCCGAGTTCACGCGGGGCACGCCCTCGCAGGCGCGCTACGCGCGGGTGGCTCCTGCGGCACTCGCCGCGTTGGCCGAGTATCAGCGCTTCATCAAGGACACGCTGCAGAAGCGCGGAACGGTGGACTGGCGCTCGGGCGTTGGGTTGTTCAA
>DATGDQ010000250.1:0-7638 GCA_035310785.1 Gemmatimonadaceae bacterium
CGCCGCGATTCGAGGATGCCATCGGTGGATTGCAGCCGATCGGCCATCTCGAATCCGTGAGCGTGACCGCCGAGGACGTAGGCGAGGAGTTCGTCGATGTCGCCGCCCGCGCGGCGAACGCGCACAAGCTGGAGCTGCGACTGATCGACATCCTCGGCACTCGCACCGGAAAGCTGAGCGACGTGCTCGCGGTGGAGCGCGAGCTTGCGCGCGTGCGAGAAGAGATCGAGCGCCAGGAAGGGCGCATGCGCTATCTCCGCTCGCGGGCGGCGATGAGCACGCTCGCGGTCACGGTGCACGAGAAGCCACCGGTGGTCGCCGGCACGGGCACCCTCGGGGTGCTGGCCGAGGCGCTCCGCCAGTCATGGCGCAACTTCATCGGCTTCGTCGCCAGCGCGATCGCCGCGATGGGAACCCTGCTTCCGCTCGGAGCGATCGTCGCCATGCTCGGCTGGCTCCTGTGGCGAAGCCGCCAGAGCTCAGTCACCAAGGCACAGGAAGCGATCTCAGCGCCCTCGAGCTCGAAACCGTAGACATGCGCGATTCGAAGATAGGTCCGGACCACGCGCTCTCCCCGGCCCGCGCGCGGCGTGCTCCGAGCGGTTGGATGCACCGGTCTCCTCCCGGAGTCGCGGTCACGCGGCCATATTGCCCCGTCATACGACGAGGAGCTCATGGCGATATCCACCCAGCCGCCGCTCAATGCGGAGGCAGACCAGATTCCGATCGCGGCCGACGATGCGGAGCACGTTCCGTACGTCGCTTCCGACAAGGAGATCGCCGAGCTCACGCCGGGCGCGATCGCGCTCGGCATCGTGCTCGGGCTCGTATTCGCGCTCTCGAGCGTCTACCTGGCACTCAAGGTCGGACTGACGGTCAGCGCGTCGATCCCGATCTCCGTTCTCTCGATCACGATCTTCAGATACATCTCGAAGTCGTTCGGCGCCAAGCCGGCGACGATTCTGCAGAACAACATGGTGCAGACGACGGGATCCGCCGGCGAGTCCGTCGCCGCGGGGATCGTCTTCACGCTCCCTGCCCTCCTGCTCCTCGGCTACAACCTGCCGTGGACGAAGGTTGCGGCGGTTGCGGTCGTGGGTGGGCTGCTCGGTGTCTTCCTCATGATCCCGTTGCGCAACGCGCTGATCGTGAAGGAGCGGAAGACGCTGAAGTATCCCGAGGGAACGGCGGCGGCCGAGGTACTGATCGTCGGCGAAGAACGGGGAGTGCAAGCGCGCACGGTGTTCCTGGGATTTGGACTCGCGGCGCTGTACAAGTTCCTGGTGAGCGGATTGCACCTCTGGCAGGAAGTGCCCCGCTACGTATTTCAACGGATCGCGCCCAACGGAAGGATCGAGCTGTTCGGTGAGATTCGCGCGGAGATCAGCCCGGAGCTCACCGGCGTGGGCTACATCATCGGACCGCGCATCGCCGGGTATCTCTTCGCGGGTGGCTGCCTCTCGTACTTCGTGCTGATCCCGACGATCAAGCTCTTTGGTGCCGGGCTCACCACGATCATTCCGCCCGGCACGGGGCTCATAAGCGACATGGATGCAACGGCGGTGCGCGCGAACTACGTGTACTACATCGGCGCGGGCGCGGTCACTGCCGCGGGACTCATCAGCCTTCTGCGCTCGCTGCCCACCATCTCGGCTGCACTCGTCGGCGGCTTTCGTCGCTCTGCCGACGACCGCTCGAGCGGCACCGCGCGTCCGCGCACGGATCGCGACCTGTCCATGACGGTCGTGCTGCTTGGAGTCCTGGGCTGTGCGATCGCGATGATCGCCCTCCCACAGATCTCGATCAACATCTTTGCGGCGGTGCTCGCCGTCGCATTCGCGTTCCTCTTCGTGACCGTCTCCAGCCGCATCACGGGGCAGATCGGCGCGTCGTCCAATCCGATCTCCGGCATGACGGTGGCGACGGTGCTGCTCACGGCGCTGATCTTCCTTGCGATCGGCTGGACGGGTGTCGAGCATCGCGTGCTCGCGCTCACGATCGGCGGCGTGGTGTGCGTGGCAGCTGCGGTCGCGGGCGCGACGTCGCAGGATCTCAAGACCGGCTACATCGTCGGCGCTACGCCGGCACGCCAGCAGATCGGACTACTCTTCGGCGTCACGACGTCCGCGCTTCTCATTGGCGGAATGATCGCGCTGCTCAACACCGCGCATCGCACGATCGTCGAGAAGAGCTACCCGGGGGTCGTCGTGTCGACGATCGATGCCGGCGCCACGGAGACGGTGAACGGGGTGTCGTACCAGGTGGGCCATCTGTACGAGACGCAGGGCGGCGCACCGGCAGGCAAGTATCTCGTCGATGCCCAGCACAACATTCACTATCTCGTCGATCCGGGAATCGCGGGACGCTATCCCAAGGACGTGAGCGGACGCACCGTCGAGAAGCTCGACTCGCCCAAGGCACAGATCATGGCACTCGTGGTCGACGGCATTCTCACGCAGAAGCTGCCGTGGGGACTCATTCTCATCGGGGCATTCCTCGCGATCGCGATGGAGATCCTCGGTATTCCCTCGCTGCCCGTGGCGGTCGGAGTGTATCTCCCCATCTCGACCTCGGCGACGATGTTCATGGGAGGCGTCGTTCGCTGGCTGGTCGAGCAGCGGCTGCCTGCCGAAGAGCGCGTCGGTGCGAAGGCGGATTCGGGACCTGGCGTGCTCTTCTCGTCCGGGTTGATCGCCGGAGGCGCGATCATGGGTGTCGCGCTGTCGGTGCTCGCCATTCTGAAGCTTGCGGACAATCGCACGGTCGCCGACGCGATCGATCTCTCGAAGAACATCGGCTTCGTGGGCGCGAGCGCGGTCGTGGCGATGCTCGCCTACGTGCTGTTCCTCGCGGTCCCGCTCTACCGCGTCGGGCGCACGGGAGGTGGTCGCGAGCACTGATGCGCGTCGTCTCGCTCCTCCCTGCCGCAACCGAGATCGTTTGCGCGCTGGGCGCCGCGAGCTCGCTCGTTGGCATCTCGCACGACAGTGACTATCCGCCGGAGCTTCTCGATCCGGGGCTTTCGCGCGTCACGCGCTCGACGATCAACACCGATGCAGATCCCGCAGAGATCGATCGCATGGTGCGCGTCGCGGACTCTCTGGGCGAGTCGCTGCACGTGCTCGACGCGGAGGCGATCGCCGAGCTCGAGCCCGACGTCATCATTACCCAGGGAATCTGCGACGTGTGCGCGATCCGCGAGTCGGACGTGCGCTTCATCGCGGAGAGTCTTCGGCATCCTCCCATTGTCCTCTCGCTCGCTCCTGACAGCCTCGACGAGATGCTGAACGATATCCGGCGCGTCGGTGCGGTCCTCGAGCGATCGCCGATCGCCGAGTCCCTGGTGGCCCGACTGGAGGCGAGATTGCGCAAGGTGCATGAGCGATTGGTTGCCGCCGCAGTCCCTCGGCCGCGAGTGGCCGTGCTCGAGTGGACAGATCCCATTTTCAATGCCGGACACTGGGTGCCGCAGATGGTGAGACGCGCGGGCGGCATCGAGGTTCTCGCCAAGGCTGGCGAGCGCTCGCGCGTGGTATCGATGGACGAAGTCGTTGCCGCCGAAGCCGATACGATCATCTTCGCGCCGTGCGGGTACGGCGTCGAGCGGGCAGCCGCCGAGGGCGCGGAGCGGGCGAAAACGAGGGATTGGAGCTGGCTCGCGGACCGGCGCGCGTGGGCAGTAGATTCGGGCGGGTTGTTCAGTCGCCCCGGACCACGGCTCGTCGATGGGGTCGAGACGCTGGCCGAAATATTTCATCCGACGGTGTTTCAGCGCCCCTCGCGCACGCGCGCGCTCGAGCTCGACATTGCGTGAGCGCACATTGCTGACGTTGCGCTGACGGGGCACGACTATCATTCCCTGCCGGCGGCCGTTCGTCACCCTCTATCCCGAATCATCACGATGCTGAGCGATACCTCCGTCACCTTCCTCAAGCGGCTGCTCGATACTCCTGGGCCTTCCGGATTCGAGTCGGCGCCCGCCCGGGTGTGGCGAGAGGAGGCGACAAAGTTCGCGACCGTGCAGGCGGACGTGCACGGCAACAGCATGGCGACGGTGAATCCCGACGGCCGTCCCATCATCATGCTGGCGGGTCACATCGACGAGATCGGCGTGATCATCCAGCACATCGATGACGATGGATATGTTCACATTTCGGGAATCGGCGGGTGGGATCCGCAGGTGCTCGTCGCACAGCGAATCCGGTTCCTCGGCAGCGCCGGTGATGTGATCGGCGTCGTGGGCAAGAAGCCGATTCATCTGATGAAGCCCGATGATCGCGAAAAGGCATCGAAGATGACCGATCTCTGGGTGGACATTGGCGCGTCGAGTCGCGCGGAGGCGAGCGCGCGCCTGAGCGTTGGCGATGCGGGCGTCATCGACTCGAAGAGCGTGCTGCTCCCGAACGATCGCATCGTCTCGCGTTCGGTGGATGATCGCATCGGAGCCTTCGTGGTGCTCGAGGCGCTACGCCGGTACAGCGAGAAGCCCGGCAAGGCGAAGGTCGTGGCGGCGGCAACGACACAGGAAGAGATCGCATGGCACGGTGGCGGCGCGGGCGTGTGCGCGTCGTGCATCGGCGCGCAAATGGCGATCGTGGTGGACGTCACCTTCGCCACTGATCATCCGGGCATCGAGAAGAAGGAGCTCGGAGAGCACGCAATCGGAAGCGGTCCCGTGCTCACGCGAGGATCGATCATCAGCCCCGTCGTGTTCCGCGTGCTGCGAAGCGCTGCGGACGATCTCAAGATGCCGTACTCGCTCCAGGCTGCAGGAAGGGACACGTCCACGGATGCCGACGCGATCCATGTGGCGGCACAGGGAATCGCGACCGCGCTCGTGTCCGTGCCAAACCGGTACATGCACTCGCCGAACGAGCTCGTGAGCCTCGAGGATGTCGATCGCGCCGCGACGCTTCTGGCGGAGGCGTGCCGACGCGTGGACGAGAAGACCGACTTCACAGCGAGATAGTCTCCGGTGGCAGACGCGGAGCAGGTGTGTCCGGAGTGCGAGTTGCGCACCGCGGCTGGAGAGCCGAGCTGCCCCGAGCTGCGAGACCGGCTGTTCGCGCGTGACTTCGAGCAGCCGGCGCGCTTCGGCAAGCAACACCGCCTCGTAGTCGACTGCTACTGTGTCCAGCACTCCCCGTATGTGGGCTCGGCGAAGTCGCTCGCCGCCCATCTGTGCGGGCTGTACGTGGCGCTCGAGCGCGGAAACGACCCGGAGCTCCTGGCGGGTTTGCAGCGCTGGTTGAGCACGAACCCGCGACTCGAGAAGCCGGCCCTTCCGGCCTTTCGGGGCGAGCTGACCATCGCCCACGTGATCGAAATCGATGATCCCGTCGCGTACGGCGCCGCGGTCGAGGAGTGGGCGCGCTCCGCCTGGAGCGCGTACGGAGCGCTCCAGGAGCGTGCCCGACAGTGGCTCGAGATGTCGGTGCATCGCCGGCACTGACCGTTAGACGAGCTTCGATCGCCTCTTGCACCTCACGTTGCGTGAGGACTTACACTGCTCCCGTGGCCACTGCAACGATTCCACACAGGATGACGCTCCCACCATGGAAGGTCGGTGAGCTCGCGAGCCGGACCGGCATATCGGTGCGCGCGCTTCATCACTACGACGAGATCGGGCTGCTCACACCGTCGCTGCGTACACCGTCGGGTCATCGACTGTATCAGCAGGCGGATGTCGTGCGGCTGCAGCAGATCCAGTCGCTGCGCCTGATGGGAATTCCGCTCGACGAGGTGAAGCAGCTGCTCGACGGAGCCGTGATGTCGCCCCGGGAATTGATCGACGTGCATCTCGCCAGGCTGCACGAGCAAATCGCTCTGCAGAATCGCCTGGCCGAGCGCCTGCAAGGGCTCGCGGCACATTTGGACACGGTGGAGGCGGCTTCGATCGATGACCTCTGCCACATCATTCAGGTGATGACTGCCATGGAGAAATACTTTACGACCGAGCAGCTCGAGGTGCTTCGCGAGCGCCGAACATCGGTGAGTGATGCCCGATTGCACGAGGTGCGTGACTCGTGGAACGAGATCATTCCGAAGGTGCGCGATGCGATGTCGCGTGATGTCGATCCGACATCACCCGAGATGCAGGCCATCGCGCGCCGTTGGAAGGCGCTCGTGGAGGAGTTCACCGGCGGGGACCCGAAGATCGCGCAGGCGGTGCGAACGATGTACGAGCACGAGGGAGCCCAGCTGAAGCAGAAGCTCGGCGAAGTGCCGACGCCCGAGATGTTCACGTACATGTCGAGGGCGTTCGCGGCGCTCACGTAGCTAACGATTCTCTTCGATAGCGAGACGCGGCCGCCGGTGATCGTCAGTGGGCGGTCGCACATCTTTCGTGCAGTGGAGCGGACGGCTGGCAGGAAGGGGCACCTGCCGATAACATACTACTTGCAGCACGCGTCACATCACACCCACCGCTCCAGCATGTCTTCCGCATTCCCCCACCGCGCGGCGTTGGCTTGCGCGGTCGCAGTCCTGTTCGGATGTCACCATCGTGCGCACCTCGCGCCCGAGTCGGCTTCCGTTTCTTCGATCGGCGACACCGCGCGCGTGCGCGCCGACATCGACTACCTCGCGAGCGACGCGCTCGAGGGCCGCGGCACCGGGGCGCCCGGCAACGACAGCGCCGCGGCATATCTCGCCCGCGAGTACGCGCGACTTGGCCTGACGAAGCTCGAGCGTGCAACGAGCTGTCCCGAAATGAGGTCGGGCGTGCGTGAGTGCGTGGTCGGACGAGCATCGTACCTGCAATACTTCACCGCGCGTTCCGCCGCCGCCGCACACGCGGGACTGACGGCCGAGCTGCCGACGCAGAACGTGATCGCGATGCAGCCCGGCACCGATCGAGCACTGCGCGGAGAATACATCGTCATCGGCGCACACTACGATCATCTCGGACGCTCCTCCTTCGACGCCATGGATCCCGAAGCAAGAGATGCGATCCGCCATGGCGCAGATGACAACGCGTCCGGCACTGCAGCGGTGCTCGAGCTCGCGCGTCTGTTCCACGCCGCACCCGCCCGGCGCCCCATCATCTTCGTGAACTTCAGTGGCGAAGAGCTCGGCGATCTCGGCTCCGAGTACTTCGTCGAGCATTCGCCCGTAGCGCTCGACAGCGTGGACGCGATGCTCAACTTCGACATGGTTGGGCGACTTCGCGACGAGAAGCTGATCGTGTACGGCGTGGCCACCGCGGCCGAGATGCGCGGCATCGTGGACAGCGCGAACACCGCGCCAGCGCTCTCCATCACCCCGATTGGAGATGGCTTCGGTCCATCCGATCACGCCTCCTTCTACGCGAAGAACGTTCCCGTGCTCCAGTTCTTCACGGACATGCACGAGGACTACCACAAGGCCACCGACGTCGCGAGCAAGATCAACATCCCCGGTGAGGCGCGCGTGATCGACTACGCGGAACGCGTGGCGCGCGCCATCGCCAATCGGCCTGCGCGCCTCACCTACGTACGCTCCTCGCAGCCGCCACCGCGAATGTCGCGGGGGCCCGGAAACGGCACGTATTTCGGATCCGTGCCCGACATGAGCACCGCCGATGTGCCGGGCGTGAAGCTCGCGGGCGTGACACCCGGCAGCCCGGCCGACAAGGCCGGGGTCAAGGCAGGCGACATC
>DATGDQ010000251.1:0-2044 GCA_035310785.1 Gemmatimonadaceae bacterium
GCTCGGCAACAATCCTCGACCCGGCGTCGTGACTGCTGGTAACGCCGGGCAAGAGCGCCCCAGTGGAGGCTGGTGCGCTATGCTCGTGCCATGGGAACCGACCGGATCACGCAGCTCTTGCTCGGAGGGATGCGGTGCGTCGACGAGATCAGGCTTGATCTCGGTGCGTTCACCGTCCTGATCGGCGAGAACGGTGCAGGGAAGAGCACGATCGTGGAAGCGCTAGAGCTTCTGAGGAAGGTGGCTACCGAGTCTCCCTTCGTGGAAAAGCTGTACCAACCTCATAACGGCACGCGGCTCGTACGCGCCGGTGCAACGCACCTTCGCCTCGGCGCACGCATCGAGGGCGCCGGCCCGCCGCTCCTGTACGAGGTGCAGGTGCTGCGCGATGGAACGTACCTGAGCATTCAAACGGAAACGCTGTCCGGGGCCAACGGTGAAGACCGGATGCGCCGCACGGGAAGCTCGTTTGCTTGTTTCGGGGCTGATGGGAAACCGACACAGAACGCGAGCTCGGTCAACCCAGGTGAAGCTGTGCTCCATAGCGCACGATTCCTCAAGTCGCCTGACGTGGAGCGGATGCAGCGCGCCCTCGCTGCTATCGAGGTCCATGTCCCCCTCGATCTGCGGCGTTCGTGGGCGGTTCCACAGTCGGGCACCACGGCCAGATCCAGCAATACCGCTCGCCCGGTGGAGCGCCTGGAGCTTGGTGGCACCAACCTGGTGAACGTCTACGCGAAGCTCAGGAACCAGCCGAACTGGAAGGAAACGCTCGGCCGTCTCCGCCTGGTGCTTGGGGACGTGGACGACATCCTCCTCCAGCCAGATCCCTCCGGGGGAACCCTGGGCCTCGAGGTTAGATGGGAGAGGGGGCTCGAAGTTCCGCTATCGGAACTCTCGGATGGTCAGGTGTCGACGCTAGCGCTCATCGCGATCCAGCAATTGCGCCGCAAGGTCCCCCCGAGCCTCATCGTGGTCGACGAGCCAGAAGCACATCTGCATCCGGGAGTGATCCGCAGGATTGCCGTGGGACTCACGGAGACCGGCGATGAATGGCCCGTGCTGGTGGCCACGCAATCCGACGCGTTCCTTGATGCCGTGAGCGACCGTCCTGATGCGCTCGTGCACTGTCGGCTCGATCCGGAACGGACAACCGAGCTTACACGACTCGACCGGACGCAGGTGCAGGGATGGCTCGACCATTTCCGAGGCATCGGCGAACTGAGGCGCGAAGGGATGGAGGATCTCGCGTTCCCGCCAGCGTCGTGAGGGGATTGATGCGCCGTCTGGTGATTTTCTACGAGGATCATCGTGGTCCGCTGCAGCGCTTTCCACTGCACGATCTCGTCGTGAAGTCTGCCGCTGATCTCGTCCAACTGGAACTTTACGAGTTATTTCGGCGCGTTGTCGCAGTACCGAAGAATGGGGTGAGCAAAGTGCTCGACGAAGTTGGTCGGTGTCATCGGTTTCTGGGAAGTGGCGAACGCCTTCTGGTCTGGGTCGACAATGACGACATCAGGCGAGCGCTTCAACTTGCGCCACGCTGCGCGCGAGGGATGGTGATCTCGACGATCAAGGCACGCGCGCCCGATGCTGGCGACAAATCACGCCCGAAGCCACTGGAAGTGTTTCTGCTCGACGACAATCTCGAGGATCTGCTTTCGAGTATCGGTGCTCAACTGGACCAGGTACTGCTTACCAAAGCGCTAGCGAAGAAGTTGGACGCACGCGATATACTGCTCGACGAGATCGGTCGTAGTCCACAGCTGCGGGCTGCGTTGCGCGCAAACCATACCGGCTTTGACTGCGTGTCCCGATTCGTCGGGTGCGTGGCGGCCATGGAGCCGTGGCCGGTACCTCCGTAGTGACGTGCGCGGATCAGTGCAGCGCCTTGCAGCCTTGGCAGGTCATCGTTGAACTGTTGCGACAAATCCTCAACGATCATCGAGAACCGCGGCACCAGCCCCACCACCCGGAGTCCCCGCCAGACCCAGAATTCATGGGCGGCAATACTACCTGGCACGGGGGGCCGGGCTCGCGTGGT
>DATGDQ010000252.1:0-1846 GCA_035310785.1 Gemmatimonadaceae bacterium
CCTGCTCTTTCTGGTCGCGCCGATCGCGCGGCTGATCGGCGCCGGCGGCGTCGATGGTCTCCGCCATTTGACGACGGATGGCGAGCTCCGAAACGCGCTCGCGCTCACGGCGCTCACCGCGACGAGTGCGACGGCGCTGGCGATCCTGGGCGGAACGCCGATCGCCTATCTGCTGGAGCGGCGGCAGTTTCGCGGACGCGCCCTGGTGGCGGCGCTGATCGATCTTCCGCTGCTCATTCCGCATCCGGTGGCGGGCATCGCGCTCTTGCTGGTGCTCGGGCGACAGTCGCTGGTGGGCGGCACGCTGCTCGATTTCGGGGTTCGCGTGGTTGGCTCGCCGATCGGGATCGTGTGCGCGATGCTGTTCGTGTCCGCTCCCCTCTACGTGAGCGCGACGCGCGAGGCCTTTGCGCGCGTGGACACGCGCTACGAGGCCGTGGCGCGCTCGCTCGGCGATCCCGCGTGGCGCGCGTTCCGGCGGGTGACGCTGCCGCTGTCGTCGCGCGGCCTGATCGCGGCCGGGGTGGTCGCGTGGGCGCGCGCGGTGAGCGAGTTCGGCGCGATCGTGATTCTCACGTACAACCCGAAGGTCGCGAGCGTGTTGAGCTACGACCGGTTCACGAGCTTCGGGCTGGACGAGGCGCTGCCCGTGGCGGCGGTGCTGGCGCTGCTCGCGTTCGTGCCGCTGTTCGCGCTCCGCGGGCTGCGCGCGTCGCGAAGCGGCGCGATGATGCTGCAGTGATCGAGGCGGCGGGGCTGGGCGCCCGCGTGGGCGCGTTCGAGCTGCGGGACGTGAGCTTCGTGGTGCCCAACGGAAAGTACGGAGTCGTGATCGGCGCGGCGGGCTCGGGAAAGACGACGCTGCTCGAGACGATCGCGGGTATCATCCCGCTCACGAGTGGCGCGGTGCGACTGAGCGGCCGCGACATGGCGGGTGTGTCGCCCGAGAGGCGCAACGCCGGGATCGTGTATCAACACGGCTACCTGTTTCCGCATCTGTCGGTGCAGGACAACGTGCGCTACGGCGCGACCGATGCCGCGTACGCGGACGCGATCGCCGCGCGAATCGGCGCGAGCGAGCTCTATGCACGCGAGGTGCGCGGTCTCTCGGGCGGCGAGCGGCAGCTCGTCGCGATCGCGCGCGCGCTGGCGCCCCGCCCCAGGGTGCTGCTGCTCGACGAGCCGTTCAGCGCGCTCGATCCCAGGCGTCGCACGCTCGTGCGCCGCACCGTGCGCGCGATCGCGCGCGAGCAGTTGATCACCGTGCTCCAGGTGACGCACGACTTCACCGAGGCTGGGCTGCTCGGCGATGTCGCCATCCTCATCGATCAGGGGCGCGTGCTGCAGCACGGACCACCGGAGCAACTGTTCCGCGAGCCGGCGTCGCCCTACATCGCTGAATTTCTGGGCGCCGAGAATGTGTTCGCGGGCGAGGTGAGATACCTGAGCGACGCGGCGCCGGATTTTCTCGAGGGTGCGGAGGAGATGCTCGCGGGCGGGCATCACGCGATCGAGTTCGTGTCCGGCGGGTTGACGCTGTACACGATCGGCGACGCGCCGCCGGGTGCGGGGCATGCGGTGATCCGCGCGGAGGAGGTGCTCGTCTCGACCGCACCGATGTCCAGCTCCGCGCGAAATCAGTTCAGCGGCGTGGTGAGCGAGGTGGCGACGACGGGCGCGCTGACGCGCGTGACCGTGGACGTGTCGAGCGGCGCGGCCGGCGTGATCGCGCCGCGCGTGCCGATCGTCGCCTCACTGACGACGCGCTCGGCGCAGGAGCTGGCGTTGCGGGAGGGGAGTGAGGTGTGGGCGTCGTTCAAGGCGATGGCGGTGCATCTGTGCTGAG
>DATGDQ010000253.1:0-3197 GCA_035310785.1 Gemmatimonadaceae bacterium
CGTGCCGTCCACGCTGGGCGCGGAGACGATGATGTGCCGACCCTTGATCGCAAGTGGAAACCGGATCGATGTCGTGTCGAACACGACGATCGCAGCGTCGTCACCGCTCACATGACCGGGCGCCAGCGGGCGGGAGAAGTACGCGATGCCGTCGTACATCGCGGACACGAAGTACACGGCATTCCCCCTTCCGTCGCGCGAGTACCGAAAGTGGAATCGTCCGTCGGCTCCGACGCGCGCCGAATCGAGTGGGCCGGCGGTGTCCGATGCAACGCGATGGATGGTCACCCACACACCGGTCACCGGCGCGAGGGATGCCTGTCGCGGGCGCATCACGCGACCATCGACGGTGCTCGGCGTGGACGGCGCCGCGGCGCCATTCTGCGCGCGCAGCGGGCCCGCGTACACGAATGTCGCGAGCACGAGCGCGGCACGCAGCACGCGAGAAGGGCGGCCGCATCGCGCGACCGCCCTCTCATCTCCCGCGCGTGCATGCTGCACGGCGCTCACAAGTTGAACTTTCCGAAGTCTTCGGGTCGCATCTTCTCCAGATACTCCTTGAGCTGTTCCGCCGTGATGTCGCGCGGATCCTCCGGAATCATCGGCGTCTCCTCCTCGTCATCGCCGCCGCCGCCACCCTCTGCCTCGGCGTCCTCCACCTCGATCGCCGTGAGGAGCGATTCCTGCGCGAAGATCGGCGCCGAGAAACGCAGTGCGATCGCGATGCTGTCGGAGGGACGCGCGTCGATGTGAAACACGTCCTCGCCGCGCAACAGGTGCAGCTCCGCGAAATACGTGTTGTCCTGCACCTTGGTGATCTGTACGCGGCGCAGCTCGGCACCCATGCCGGTGATCAGCCGCTTGCACAGGTCGTGCGTGAGCGGCCGCGGCGGACGGATGTGGTTCATTTCCATGACGATGCTCTCGGCCTCCGGCTGTCCGATCCAGATCGGAAGCAGCCGGTCGCCGCCCTTCTCCTGCAGAATCACTACGTACGAGCTCGAAACGCTGTCGAGCCCCAGTCGGGCCACGCTGACTTCAATCATCTCCTCTCCCGCTCGAGGCCGATCGGCGGCACCATGACCCGCCTAGGTCGGCGTCACGTACCCATGTCCCACGACGCAAGATACTTCTGTTGCGCCGCCGTAAGCACGTCCACGTTCGAGCCCATCGCCTGCAGCTTGAGCCGTGCGATCTCGCGGTCGACCGCCTCCGGCACGCGATGCACCGTATTCGAGAGCGACTTGCGCTCCTTCACGAGATACTCCGCGCCAAGCGATTGGTTCGCGAAGCTCATGTCCATGACGCTCGCGGGATGTCCTTCCGCGGCCGCGAGATTGATCAAGCGTCCCTCGCCCAGCAGGAAGACGCGCTTCGTCCCCACGACATATTCCTGCACGAACGGGCGAACCTCACGAGACTTGCCTCCCGCGAGCCTCTCGAGCGCGGGGATGTCGATCTCGACGTTGAAGTGCCCCGAGTTCGAGATCACCGCACCGTCCTTCATGGCGGTGAAGTGTTCGGTGCGCAGCACGTCGATGTTGCCCGTCAGGGTGCAGAAGATGTCGCCGATCGGCGCAGCCTCCTCCATCGTCATCACGCGATATCCATCCATCACCGCCTCGAGCGCCTTGAGGGGATCGATCTCGGTAACGATGACGCTGGCGCCGAGCCCCCGCGCGCGTGAGGCAACACCACGTCCGCACCAGCCATAGCCGGCAACGACGAACGTCGAGCCCGCGAGCAGAAGATTGGTCGCGCGGATGATGCCATCGATCGTCGACTGCCCCGTACCGTACCGGTTGTCGAAGAGATGCTTCGTGAACGAGTCGTTCACGGAGATCACCGGGAAGCGAAGAATTCCCTCGTTGGCCATGGCCTTGAGACGAATCACGCCCGTGGTGGTTTCCTCGGTGCTGCCGATCACGTTATCGAGCAGCGCCTTGCGCGCGCTCGCATCCATGCCCTCTACCCAGCGCCGTACGGCGGGGGGCAGATCATCGAAGCGGCCGAGCGCGATCATGTGCAGCGCGCCCACGACATCGGCCCCGTCATCCATCGTGATGTCGGGACCGTGCGCGATGGCCGCGCGGATATGCTCGTAGTACGTCTCGTTGTCCTCGCCCTTGATCGCGAAGACCTTGATCCCGTGGTCCTTCACCATGTGCGCCGCTACGTCGTCCTGCGTCGACAGCGGATTGGACGCGCAGAGCGCCACATCGGCGCCGCCGGCCTTCAGCGTCACCATGAGATTCGCCGTCTCGGCCGTGACGTGCAGGCAGGCGGAGACCTTCTTCCCCGCGAGCGGCTTCTCCCTGGCGAAGCGCTCCTTCACCTGCCGCAGCACCTGCATCGAACGCTCGGCCCACTCCGTGCGCCGCCGCCCCTGCTCGGCGAGAGACAGATCTTTCACGTCGTGCGACGCGGCGGCAGGCGAGTCCTTCGTGATCGTAGCCATCAATGAGTCCAGGTAGAAGTCAGTCGTGCGCTCACGCGCGCGAGCTCTCGGCGGACATGCGCAGATCATCCACGCGATCCGTACGTTCCCACGTGAAGAACGTGTGCGACGCGTTGCCGGTTCTCTCCGTCACGGGAGAGCGCCCGAAGTGTCCTCCGGATGCCGTACGGCGGTAGATCGGTGACCGAAGGCCGAGCGCCTTCGTGATGCCGCGAGGGCTCAGATCGAACACCTCGCGAATGGCGCGGCCGATCGCGTTCTCCGGAATGGCGCACGTGTTGAACGTGTCGACCATGATGCTCACCGGCTCGATCACGCCGATGGCATAGGCGAGCTGCACCTCGCACCGCTTGGCGAGTCCCGCAGCCACGATGTTCTTCGCGACCCAGCGCGCGGCATAGGCCGCCGATCGATCCACCTTCGACGGATCCTTGCCGCTGAAGGCGCCCCCGCCGTGACGCGCGGCTCCGCCGTACGTGTCGACGATGATCTTGCGACCGGTGAGCCCCGCGTCTCCCTGCGGGCCACCGACGACGAACCGGCCCGTGGGATTGATGTGGTACGTGACGTCGCCGGCGAGCAGCTCGGGGGGAATCGCGCGCTCGATGACTTCCGAGATGATCGACGCCCGCAGCTCCTCGTTGGAAACGGTCTCCGCGTGCTGCGTCGAGACCACGACGGTGCCGACGCGAACGGGGCGCCCGTTCTCGTACACCACCGTCACCTGCGCCTTCCCGTC
>DATGDQ010000254.1:0-11323 GCA_035310785.1 Gemmatimonadaceae bacterium
CAGGACACTGGTGACGGCTCCGACGCTCAAATCGATTCTCCCCGAGCTGAATCTCGGTGATGCCCGCCTCGAGCGACTCGACGCGGACCTCATCGCGCGCGCGTACAAGTTCAGCGAGCGCGCGCATCACGGGCAGAAGCGGTCGTCGGGCGCGCCCTACCTGCACCATTGCGTGGAGGTGGCGAAGATTCTGGCGGAGCTGCATCTCGACTCGAGCACCGTGGCCTGTGGTCTCATCCACGATGTCGTGGAAGACACGGCCGTGACCGTGGCCGATGTCGCGGCCGAGTTCGGGAAGGAGATCGCGGCGATCGTCGATGGCGTCACCAAGATCGGCAACATCTCCTTTCAGTCGCGCGAGGAGCGCCAGGTCGAGAACTACCGCAAGCTCCTCCTCTCGATCGCCAAGGACGTTCGCGTCATCCTGATCAAGCTCGCGGACCGTCTCCACAACATGCGCACGCTCGACTATCTCCCCGAGGAGAAGCGCCGGCGCATCGCACAGGAAACGATGGACCTCTATGCTCCGCTCGCGCACCGCTTCGGAATGGCGCAGATGCGATGGGAGCTCGAGGACCTCTCCTTCAAGTACATCGAGCCACCCGAGTACAAGGCTCTCGCCAAGCTCGTGGCGCAGAAGCGCGACTTGCGCGAGCAGCTCATCAATCAGTTCTCGGAGCCGCTCGATCGCGAGCTCAAGCGCGCCGGGATCAAGGACGTCGAGGTCGTCGGCCGGCCCAAGCATCTCTGGTCGATCTGGAAGAAGATGAAGTCGCGCGACAAGCCGTACGAGGAGATCTACGACCTCATGGCGGTGCGCGTGCTCGTCAATAGCGTGCCCGAGTGCTATCACGCGCCCGGCGTCATCCACGATGGATGGACGCCGCTGCAGGAGCGCATCAAGGACTACATCGCGCAGCCCAAGTCCAACGGATACCAGTCCCTCCATACCACGGTGTTCGGCCCCGGGCGCCAGCTGTACGAGGTGCAGATCCGCACGCGCGAGATGCACGACACCGCGGAATACGGAATCGCGGCGCACTGGCTGTACAAGGAGAATCGCACGAGCGCGGACAAGGCGGAGCAGGACATGAGTTGGCTGCGCCAGATTCTCGAATTCCAGCTCGACGCCAAGAACCCGGACGAGTTCCTCGAGTTCCTGAAGCTCGATCTCTATCAGAAGGAGATCTTCGTCCTCACGCCGACGGGCGACGTGATCGAGCTCCCCGAGGGCGCCACGCCGATCGACTTCGCCTTCGCCGTGCACACGGAAGTCGGACTGCACTGCCAGGGCGCTAAGGTCAATGGCCGCATCGCGCCGCTCTCGCGCGAGCTGCGCAGCTCGGACACGGTCGAGATCGTGACGTCGCCCACCGCACGGCCAAGCCGCGACTGGCTCGCGCACGTGCGCACGGGCCGCGCGCGACACAAGATCCGCCAGTGGATTCGCGTCGAGGAGCAGAACACCTCGGTCAAGATCGGCCGCGAGATGCTGGATCGTGAGCTTCGCCGCCGCCACGTGAAGGCGGACGACACCCTGCTCACCGAGGCCGCGAAGGCGCTGGGCCTCAACGACTCGAAGCATCTCATCTCTTCGATCGGACAGGGCGACATCGCGATCGCGCAGGCGCTCAAGATCATGTTCCCCGAGGAGGTCACCGAGACTCCGGCGAAGGCGAGCACGATCGAGCGACTCGTGCGCCGCATGCGCGGCCCCGCACGCGGTGTGCGCATTCAGGGCGTGGATGGGCTCATGGTGCGCTACTCACAGTGCTGTCAGCCGGTTCCCGGCGATCCGGTCGTCGGCTACGTCACCCGCGGTCGCGGCGTGAGCATCCATCGCGCGGACTGCCCGAACGTGCTCCTGCTCGCGGACGAGCCGGAGCGGCGACTCGACATCGACTGGAAGGAGCAGGAGGGCGAGCTCTTTCTGGTGCGCCTGGCCCTCGAGGGCTCCGACCGGCGCGGGCTCTATGCGGACGTCGCGGCCGCGATCACCGAGAGCGGCACCAGCATCAAGAGCATGGAGCTCAAGTCGGGGCTCGGGGGAAACGTCTCCGGCTCCGTGCTGCTGGAGGTGGAGAATCTCGCCCATCTCCAGAAACTTACCAGGCTCATCCGGAAGGTGAAGGGAATTTCGACGGCAGAGCGCCGCGAGCGCGCGGACCGGAGCTAGCCCCGGCCGCTCTCGCACCGCGAGTTGCGAGCCGAAGAATCACCGAAGCGTTATATTTCCGGATGGCCGAATTCGATCTTCAGGCGCCCTTCAAGCCCGCCGGCGATCAGCCGCGTGCGATCGCCGAGCTGTCTGCGGGGCTGGAGCGCGGCGACCGCTTCCAGACGCTGCTCGGCGTCACCGGCTCCGGCAAGACGATGTCGATCGCCAACGTCATCAAGGCGCACGGGCGTCCGACGCTCGTCCTCTCGCACAACAAGACGCTTGCGGCACAGCTGTACGGAGAGCTGAAGAGCTTCTTCCCGCACAACGCGGTGGAGTACTTCATCTCGTACTACGACTACTACCAGCCGGAAGCGTACGTGCCCACCACGGACACCTACATCGAGAAGGACGCCTCGATCAACGAAGACATCGACCGGCTGCGCCTCCGCGCCACATCGAGTCTGATGGAGCGCGAGGACGTCATCATCGTCGCCACCGTGTCCGCGATCTACGGCCTCGGCGATCCGGTCGAATATCGCGCCCGCATGGTGAGCATCGCGCGCGGCGATGTCCGCGGTCGCGACGACATTCTCCGCGCGCTCGTCGGCATCCAGTACTCGCGCAACGACGTCTCCTTCGAGCGCGGCACCTTTCGCGTGCGCGGCGACACCGTCGAAATCTTTCCCGCCTACGAAGAGCAGGGCGTTCGCATCGAGATGTGGGGTGACGAGGTCGAGAGGATTTCGAAGATCGACTGCGTCACGGGCGAGACGATCGCCGACCTCGAACGCGCCGCGATCTATCCGGCGAAGCACTTCGTCACGTCGCGCCCGACGCTCGAGCGCGCCATTGCGCTGATTCGCGCGGAGCTCGCCGAGCGACTGACCACGCTGCGCGAGCAGGGCAAGCTGCTCGAGGCGCAGCGGCTGGAGTCGCGAACGAACTTCGACGTCGAGATGATGCTCGAGGTCGGCACGTGCGCCGGCATCGAGAACTACTCGCGGCATCTCTCAGGGCGGCAGGCCGGGGAGCGCCCGGCGTGCCTCTTCGATTTCTTCCCCGAGGATTTCCTCGTGGTCGTCGACGAATCGCACGTATCGCTCCCGCAGATCGGCGGAATGTTCAACGGTGATCGTGCGCGCAAGCTGACCCTGGTCGACTACGGCTTCAGGCTGCCCAGCGCCTTGGACAACCGGCCGCTGATGTTCGACGAGTTCCTGAGCCTCACCCCGCGCGCGATCTTCGTCTCGGCCACACCGGGCGATCTGGAGCTGCAGCTCTCGGAGGGCGTGGTGGTCGAGCAGATCATTCGCCCCACGGGATTGGTCGATCCCGAGATAGAGGTTCGTCCCGTGCGCGGACAGGTGGACGACCTGCTCGGCGAGATCCGTTTGCGCGAGCGACGCGGCGAGCGCGTGCTCGTCACCACGCTCACGAAGCGCATGGCCGAGGATCTCACAGATTATCTGCAGCAGATGGGCGTGCGCGTGCGCTACATGCACTCGGACATCGACGCGATCGAGCGCGTGGAGATCATCCGCGGATTGCGGCTGGGCGACTTCGATGTGCTCGTGGGCATCAACCTGCTTCGCGAAGGCCTCGATCTGCCCGAGGTATCGCTGGTCGCGGTGCTCGACGCGGATCAGGAGGGCTTTCTGCGCAGCGATCGCTCCCTCATCCAGACCACGGGGCGTGCGGCACGGCACGTCGAAGGGCGCGCGATCTTCTACGCGGACAAGATCACCGGCTCGATGGCGCGCTGCATCGACGAAACGAAGCGCCGGCGCGAGATCCAGCGCGCGTACAATCTCGAGCACGGGATCACACCCACGACGGTCGTGAAGAGCACCGAACAGGTGCGCTTCATTACGCGCGTCGCCGACGCGCGCGGCGAGCGTGACGACAAGAGCAGGAAGGTCGCGGAGCAGGTGGCGACGTACGCCAGCGAGATGGACACGGCCACGCTCATCGAGCTGCTCGAGTCGCAGATGAAGGAGGCAGCGGCGAATCTCGATTTCGAATCTGCCGCCGCGCTGCGCGATCAGCTGCTCGAGGTGAAGGCGACGCGCGGCGGCAGCGCCGCGGCGCTCGGGTCGAAGCGTGGAGAGGGGCTGAGCCGCATCCGGGCTCCGCGCTGATGGATGCGCACCACCACATCGTGCCGGACGCGGCGCCGCGTGGGCGCATCGCGCTCACGCGCGACGAGCTCGTCGCATGGGGAGAGCGCTTCGGCAAGTCGGCGCACGCGCGCCTCGTGGTCGCCATCGCCGGCGATCTCGGCGCCGGGAAGACGACGCTCGTTCAGGCGATCTGCCGGGGTGCCGGAGTGACGGCGGCCGTCACCAGCCCTACGTACGCGCTCGTGCACGAGTACAGGGGAGATCGATTCCCGATCTATCACCTGGATCTCTATCGGCTGGAGAAGCCCGAGGATCTCACGAATCTCGGATGGGATGACATGTTGCGTGCGAACGCACTCGTTCTGGTCGAATGGCCGGAGCGCGGCGGCGATCGAATTCCTCGCGACGCGGTGCCGATCGACCTCGAGCTCGATCCGGCAGACGAGGAGCGCCGGCTCCTCCTCGCGGGATGAGTGGCATGCTGATGCTTGCCCTCGAGGCGGCGACCTCGTTGGGATCGGTCGCGATTCTGCGCGATGGCGAGCTGCTCGCGTCTCGTGAGGTCCAGATGCGCAGCGGCGCCGAAGAGCATCTGCTGCCCGCGATCGACGAGTCGCTGCGCGAGGCCGGTGCCACGACCCGCGATCTGGCGAGCGTGGTGTGTGGTGCGGGACCGGGAAGCTTCACGAGTCTTCGCGTGTGCGCATCGCTCGCGAAGGGGATCGCGTTCGCACGCGACATTCCTCTCCGTGCGGTGCCATCCCTCGCACTCATCGCGGCGGACGCGTCGCTCTCCGATGGAGCATATCTCGCCGTGCTCGATGCGCTGCGTGGCGAGGTCTTCGTCGCCGCGTACATGCGCGCGGGCAATCAGGTGACGGAGCTCTCGCCCGTGCGGCTCGTCCCCCGCGAATCGCTCGCGAACGAGTCGATGCTTCTGCAGGCGAAGGTGATCGGCCCCGAGGAGCGACCGCGGCTGAGCCCGCGCGCCGCGAACGTGGTGCGCCTGGCCGCGTGGCTCGCCCTGCCTCCGGTGTCGCTCGCCGCGTGGGAGCCGGACTATGGACGCCTGGCCGAGGCGCAGGTGAAGTGGGAGCAGGCGCACGGTCGTCCGCTGCCGGTGTCGTAGTATGCGAATCGGCCAGGATGCGGGCGCGGACATCACGAGCGGGGAGCGGCGTGCACCGATCGTGCTGCGACCGGCGCGCGATTCGGACCTGGATGCGGTGCTTGCGATCGAGCACGCGTCGTTCGGGGATCCATGGAATCGCCGAGCGTTCGCCGATCTGATCGACGACCGGCGAGTCGCGTTCCTGGTCGCGGAAGTGGGGGGACGGGTGCGCGGATACGTCGTCGCGTGGTTCGTGCTCGACGAGGGAGAGATCGGCAATCTCGCGGTCGCGAGCGATGCACGCCGGCAGGGACTCGGAGCGCAGCTGCTCGACGGTGCGATCGCCGCCGTGCGCAAGTCCGATGTCGACACGCTGTACCTGGAGGTGCGCGATTCGAACACGGCCGCGCGCGCCTTGTATGCTTCACGCGGCTTCGTCGAGGTCGGACGCAGGCGCGAGTACTATCGTCGGCCGAAGGAGGACGCGCTGGTGCTTCGCCTCGATCTCGTTGCGAGCGCTCGGACGTGAGGCGGCGGTCTGCGCAATGAAAGGAGCGTGGCCGCGCCGAACCGTTGGCGCGCCGCACGCGATCGCTCTATACTCTGTCAGGCGAGTCAACTCGCCAACCGCCAGGAGATCCATATGAGTCGCAGCTTGAACAAGGTCACCCTGATCGGCAATCTCGGCGCCGATCCCGAGGTCCGCTCCACGACGGGCGGCAACCGCGTCGCCACCTTCTCGTTGGCCACGAGCCGCAGCTGGAGTGGCCCGAGCGGGGACAAGCAGGAGAAGACGGAGTGGCACCGCTGCGTCGTCTGGAACAGCAAGGCCTCCACGCTGGCGGATATCGTCGAGCGCTACCTCAAGAAGGGCGACAAGATCTACGTCGAGGGGCGCATCGAGTACCGGCAGTGGCAGGACAAGGAGAACCAGACGCGCTACACCACCGAGATCAACGTGCGCGAGTTGATCATGCTCAGCGGCAAGGCCGGGGGCGCGGACAGCTACGACAGCGAGGCGAGCGGCAGCAACTCCCGGCCTCGCGCGGCGGCCACCGATCGGTCGCGTGCAGCGGGCACCGGTGCGACGGGCGGCGACTTCGAGGACTTCCGGGGAAACCTGGATACAGAGGACGACGACCTGCCGTTCTAGGGCGATCGCGCGATCGCATCGATGGTGCGAGGCAGAGCGCCGCCGGCCCGTTCAGGCCGGCGGCGCTTTCTCATCGCCGTCGGACCCTCTTGCATCCTATATGTATGAGTCATATATATTGCGCTCATGATCACCCTCGAGCTCAAGAAAGGCAGCGCCGACTTTCTCATCCTCTCGCTGCTTCGCGATGAGCCACGACACGGCTACGAGCTGAGCAAGCTGATCGAATCGCGCTCCGGCGGCGTCGTGCAGTTTCAGGTTTCCTCGCTCTATCCGCTGCTCTACCGCATGGAGGAGCGCGGCTGGATCAAGGGCAAGTGGATCGAGAAGCCCGGCCAGCGGCGCCGACGCTACTACCACATCACGGCATCTGGACGGGAAGCCGTGAGAGAGCAGCGCGAGAGCTGGCTCGAGTTCGTGCGCGCGATCGGGCAGGTCGTCGGACCCGCGCATGCCTGACTGGGCGGGTGAGATCCGCACGCGCCTCTCGCCGCTCGGGCTGAGTCCCGCGCGCGAGTTCGAGATCGCGGACGAGCTGGCGCAGCATCTCGATGATCGCTTGGCCGAGCTGACTCGACACGGCATGAGCGATGCCGACGCGTTGCGGTGCGTGCGAGCGGAGTTGCGCGAAGGACCGCTGCTCGACGCACTCGCGAGCACGGAGCTGCGGCATCCCGATCGCAGCGAGCCGCCGCCGGGCGCGCTCACCGCCGGCTCGCAGCTCTCGGCGTTCGTGCGCGACCTGCGCTACGGCGCGCGCTCGCTGCGCAAGGCGCCGGGATTCACCACGATCGCGACGATCACACTCGCGCTGGGCATCGGCGCGACGACGGCGATGTTCAGCGTGCTCGATGCGGTGCTGCTGCGCCCTCTGCCGTTCCCGCAGCCACAACAGCTCGTGCGCGTGTTCAATACGTACGGGAGCTCGAACACGCTGCAATCGCTGTCCGTGGCGGACTTCCTGGCGCTGCGCGCCGACACGCGCGCCTTCTCGTCGATCGCCTCGTTCCGTCTGCCGAACGACGGCTTCTCCTATGTCTCGGGGGACCGGCCGGAGCGCGTCTACGGCAGTATCGTCAGCGAGAGCTTCTTCTCCACCCTCGGCGTGAAGCCCAAACTGGGCCGCGGGTTTCAATTGGGCGACGATGCCGAAGGTGCGCCGCCGCTCGTCGTACTCAGCGACGGCTTCTGGAAACGGCGGCTGGGCAGCGATCCGGAAATCCTCGGGAGATCGCTCAACATTCAGGGACGGCCGACGACCGTCATCGGCGTCATGCCGCCGAGTGTCTGGTATCCTCGAGGCGATCGCGCGGAGCTCTGGCTGAACGAGACCTTCACGGCTCCGAAACGTCGCGGCCCGTTCGGCTACGCCGTGGTTGCGCGCGAAAAGACAGGAGTGACGCCGGCGCAGCGCAACGCGGTGTTGGCGCAGATCGCGGCTGGCGTGCGCGCACAATTTCCCGGTGGGCCCGACCGCTGGACGTTCGCGGAGCAATCCCTGAGTACGCGCTTCAGCGGGCCGCTGCGGCCCGTGCTGGTGATGCTCATGGGGGCAGTCGTCGTCGTGCTGCTCATCGCATGCGTGAACGTGACGAACCTGATGCTCGCGCGCGCGACGAGCCGCGAGCCGGAGATCGCGGTGCGCACGGCGCTCGGCGCGAGCCGCGCGGCGCTCGTGCGCCAGCTCCTCATCGAAGGCGCGCTGCTCGCGCTCGTCGGGGGCGTCGTGGGCGTGCTCGTCGCGATGTGGGGTGTGCGCGTGCTCACCTCGATTGCGCCGGACAGCCTCTTCGTCCTGCGCGATTTCAGGGCCGGCGTCGATGGTCGCGTGCTCGGCATCGCGGCGCTCGCGACGATGGGCAGCGTGCTCCTCTTCGCGCTCGCGCCCGCGATTCTGGGCGCGTCCGCGCGTGGCATCGGCGCGGTGCGCGAGGCCGTGCGCGGCGGCACCGATGCTCCGTCGCGGCGTCGGCTGCGCGGCGCGCTGGTGGTCGCGGAGTTTGCGCTCTCGCTCGTGCTGCTCGTCGGTGCCGGGTTGCTGATCCGGAGCCTCGCGAAGCTCCGCAACGTCGACACGGGCGTGCACGGCGAGGGCGTCGTCACCGCGTCGATCGCGCTGCCTTCGACGCGATATGCACAAACCCAGGACATCGTCCTCTTCCACGATCGCCTGCTTGCCGATCTCCGCACGCGACCCGGAATCGAGAAAGTGAGTACGAGCGTCGGCCTTCCGCCCGACGTCCTCGGTTCCAGCTCGGACTTCTTCGTCAGCAGCCGCCCTCCTGCCGAGGGTGAGTTCTCGCCACTCGCCGACGTGCTGGCGGTCGACGGCGACTACTTTGCGGCGCTCGGCATCCCGCTGCTGTCCGGGCGCGTGTTCGATGCGCGCGACAATCGCGATGCCCCGAGCCGAGTGATCGTGAGCGGCGCGCTGGCGCGTAAGTACTTTCCGGATGGGAATGCTGTCGGCGCGCGGATCAATGTCGGCGGTCCGGGCGACGACAACGCGTATACCATCATCGGTGTGGTGGGCAACGTTCGCTATGACGGCGTGTCGCAGGACCCCTCCGAGGCGATCTATTTCCCGTTCGTCCAGGGCGGGATGGGCGCGACACCGAGCTTCTCCATAGTCGCGCGGACTCGCGCGAGCGCCGACGATCTCGGTCGGCTGGTCCGGGAGTCCGTGCGCGCGATCGATCCCGAGCTCGCTGTGGCGAACGTTCGTACGGTACCCGAGCTCGTGTCGGCGAACGTCGCGAGTGACAGATTCAGAACCACGCTGCTCGCCCTGTTTGCCGCGCTGGCGCTCGTGCTCGCCGCGGTCGGCATCTACGGTGTGATGACGTATGCCGTGAGCCGCCGCTCCAGAGAGATCGGAATCCGCCTCGCCCTCGGCGCGCGCGTCGGCGAGATCCATCGCCTCGTGCTGCGCGAGGGGCTCGGGGTGGCCGCGCTCGGGATCGGCATTGGACTGCTCGCGTCGGCGATGCTCACGCGTGCAGTATCGAAGCTGCTGTTCGAGGTGAGCGCGACCGATGCCGCGACATTCATCCTCGTGCCGCTGCTGCTTCTCGCGATAGCGGCGCTCGCGTGCTTCGTTCCGGCGCGCCGCGCCTCGCGCGTCGATCCCAGCGTCACGATGCGAACGGACTAGCTCCGCCGCGACCGATGCTCCTCGTCCAGCGTCAGCTCGCCCGATGAGTCGTCGTAGGTGAACAGCTCCGCGTAGCGACCCCAGTCAACAGCCGTCTCGAACTGTCGGCGAGCCTCCTCACCGTTGAAGCTGTGCTCGAGCTCGTCGATCACGCGCTCGGCGTCGAGCGTGTGGGTGGGCGCAGTCTCGAGATCGCGCACGATGTGGTGCAGCAACGCGATGTGATCGAGTGCCTGCGCGCGGAAGATCGCTTTTTCTTCATCGAGCTCCGCGTCCGCGAAGCGCATTCCAATTGGAGTGAGCACCACCTGGCGCTCCTGGAGCGCGCCGAAGCCGAGCAGATCCGTCGCCTCGATGATCGCGAGCAGATCGTCGGCGCGCATCTGCAGGTCACGCGCGAGATCCTGCATCGCCGCGTGCCCGCCTATGCCGCCGAGGTATTGCACGAGGCCCGTCAGATCATCGATGCTCACGTCCGGGAGCACCTGGTAGCGCCGCGCGCGCGTCGTGGTCGTGCGACCCGGCCCACGCGCGACCGTGGGCCGCGGGCGACCCTGCGTGCTCTGCTCGACGATCGCCACGGCATCGTCGTCGGGGTTCGTCATGATTCGGTAGATGAGCTCCACGAGCCGCGCGCGCGACGCACTCTTCTCGCTGCGATCCGCAGGCGACAGTCCCTTGAGCTCGACTCGGATGTGCCCCGGATTGGCGCCGAACACGAGGATGCGGTCCGCGAGAGAGACCGCCTCGTCGATGTTGTGCGTGACCATCACGACGGCCTTCGTCGGCATCGTCTTCGCGAGCCAGAGATCCTGCAGCTCGGTGCGCAGATTCTCCGCGGTCAGGACATCGAGAGCAGAGAAGGGCTCGTCCATGAACAGCACTTCGGGCTGAACGACGAGTGCGCGCGCGAATCCGACGCGCTGCTTCATTCCACCGGAGAGCTCCTTCGGAAACGCTTCCTCGAATCCATCCAATCCGATCAGATCGATCGCCTTCACGGCGCGACGCCGCCGCTCCTCATCCGACACGTTCATCGCCAGGAGGCCGAGCTCGACGTTCTGCAGCACGTCGAGCCAGGGGAAGAGCGCGAAGCTCTGAAAGACGATCGCGACGTTCGGATTCGGTCCGTCGAGCGGAGAGCCGTGTACCAGCACCTCTCCGCTCGATGGCTCCATCAGCCCGGCGAGAATTCGCAGGAGGGTCGACTTGCCAGAGCCGGAAGGCCCGAGCAACGCCACGAACTCGCCCTCGTTGAGCTCCACCGACACGTGCTCCAGCACGGGGCGCCGATCGTCGCCGAAGTACTTCATCACGTCGCGCGCGGCGAGCAGCGCGGTCGACGTGCCGCTCGGTGCGTCGAGAACCGTGTCCATCGCGCTCACGTTCGTGCGCTCATCGCGTCATCCGTCAGTCGAGTCGATACCGCGCTTCGGCGAGCACATAGAGTCGCCGCCATCCCAGCCGGTTGCTGGCGATCACGATCGCCGCCATCACGAGCGTGCCCGCCAGCAACAGACGAAAATCGCTCCGCTCGGCGGCCTGCGCGATCAGGGAGCCGAGTCCGGTCGTGCTCTCCTTTCGGCCGGCGAAGGTCACGTATGCCGAGACGATGCTCGCGTTC
>DATGDQ010000255.1:0-1644 GCA_035310785.1 Gemmatimonadaceae bacterium
GATGTCCAGCTCGACCGCGTGAAATCGACCTCTACTGACGCGCATACAGGTTGCCAGCACCAACAGCAAGGAATATTTTTTTCGCGAAGGCGACTTTTTGGCTTACGATGGCGGAGCATCGCCGGTGAAGCTAACGAGTCACGTCATCAACGCCGGAATACATGCTCAAAGCTGCGCCCCGGACCGCGCTGATCATCTTCTCGCTGCTGCTACAGGCATCCGCCCTGGCCGCGCAGGGGTGGCCGGCGGGAACGGTCGGATACGACAAGTCCATCTACGCGAAGATCTACATCGGCGTAGGCGATGCGCTGTCACCTCCCTTCCCGATCGAGGGCGTGCGCGTGATTCTGGTGTCCGCCAACAAGGACACCGTTCGTTTGTACACCGATGCGGCTGGCGCTACCGCGGCATTCGTACAACGCGGCGAATACAAGCTCGTGACACTCGACACCGTGCGAGCGGGAGCCACGCGCTATTCGTGGGATCTGCCGATGACGATCAGTCCCGGCATGGGTGATTTCGAGTTGACGGCGGAGAACGCCGCGAGCCCTCCGCCTCGCATCATCGCCGAGAGCCATGGTGAGGCCGGCGCTCGCCTCTCGAGCAAGCCGGCGGAGGCGACGCCCGCCAAGGCGCCTCCCGCCGCACCGCCGCCCGTGGTTTCCAACGAGCACAAGAAGTTCGTAGACTCGTCCGGATTCGCATGGGACGTGTTCGAGCAAAGCTTCGGAAGCGGTGCCGTGTATGGGACGCCCGTGTCGGCACCGACCGAACAGGTCACGCTCGTGTTCAATCGCGACGCTGAAACCCGGCAGCTCGATCATTTTCCGGCCAATTGGCGCTCGCTCTCGAATGCGCAGCTCGCCGAGTGGCTGGCGAAGGCGCGACGCGTTCGACCGTAGCTACTGGGTGCGATCGCGCGCGTAGATGTCATCGCGCGTCGGCGGCACGCCGGTGCTGCCATCGCGACGAGGCTTGGCAAAGATCATCTGCACGATGCCATTGCTGCCGCTCGCGTGCTGGTGAGCACCCGCCGCCATGTACAGTCGCCACACGCGGTAACGGAATTCGCCGACCTGCGCGACCGCATCGTCGTGTCGGCTTTCCAGCCGGCGCACCCAGTGCCGACATGTCTTCGCGTAGTGATCGCGAAGGTTCTCGATGTCGCGGATCTCGAAGCCTGCCTTCTCTCCCTCCGCAACGAGCTCGCCGAGTGGCAGCAGATAGAAGTCGGGGAACACGTAGCGATCGATGAACTCACTCCGCCTCCAGAGGCGGTCGCTCGTCCAGCGCAGCGGCTGCTGCAGCGTCGCTCGCGGCGATGCGCCGTTGTCCACGATGCAATGGTTGAGAAAGATCCCGCCTTCCCGCGTGAGCCGATACGCAGCATTGAAGTACGTCGGGATCTGCGAGCGACCGACGTGCTCCGCCATGCCGACGCTCGACACCTTGTCGTACTGTGCATCGCGCGGGAGATCCCGATAGTCGAGCAGTTCGACCGTGCAGCGATCCTGCAGCCCCGCCGCCGCGATGCGCTCCTGCGCGAGCGTTGCCTGCTGCGTCGCGAGTGTCACGCCATGCGCGTACACTCCGTACTGCTCGGCCGCGTGCATCAGCAGCGCACCCCAACCGCATCCGATGTCG
>DATGDQ010000256.1:0-3145 GCA_035310785.1 Gemmatimonadaceae bacterium
AATGCGTTGCTCGCGTGAGCGGCCGACGATCCGCGCCAATCCGCGGAGCCGAGCACCGCCGCACCCACGACGGCGAGGGCGATGCCCATCCACTGGCGTTGCGAGGGCGCCTCGCGAAGCCACACCGCGGAGGCGCCTGCGACGAGCACCGGCTGTAGATCGACGAGCACCGTGGATGCGGCGATCGTGGTGAGCGCTATCGACGCGTTCCACGCCCAGAAGTGGAGCGCCAGCAGCACTCCTGCACCGGCGGCGAGCGCGAACCCGGTGCGATCGAGCGTGCGCCACTGGCGCCATCCGCCGGTGATCGCCAGCGCGACTCCGACGATGAGGAGCGAAAAGAAGAGTCGCCATGTCGCGATCACGACTGCAGGCGCGTGCGAGAGGCGAATCAGCGGCGCGGCAAACGAGATGCCGATCACAGACAGCGCCAACACGCTCAGGATGACTCGATTCGAAGGCCGCATGAGGTGCGGAGAGCTTACCGACATCTCTCACGATTCGACAGAGCCGTCGCGAGGACCAATGCCGATTGGTCCGGCGAAGGCGCGCTGTCATCACTGAGCGGACGTCGACAATCTAGAAGACCTTGACCATGCCCTTGGTGTACTTTCGCGGATTCTTCCGCACGTCCTCGAGGATCGCACTGAGATCCGTGAGCGACTTGTTCAGCTTGTCGTAGAGCGCAGGGTCGTTGATGATGCGGCCCGCGGTTCCGTTCGTGGAGGAAAGGGCGCGCAACAGCGAATCCGCCTGCGACGTCACCGCGACCATGTGCGTGTAGAGCGTGTCATCCGTGAGAAGTCGACCTACGCTGCTATGCGGGGAGTGCAGCTGCGCGAGCACGGTATCGAGCTGCGCCGTCACGTCCACGAGATGGTTGTACAGCGCGGGATCATCGACCATGCGGCCGAACGTTCCATTCGGGCGATCGAGGCGCGTCAGCACGCCGTTGAGATGCGTAAGCGTGCCGTTCAGCTGATCGTACATCGTGCGGCTGTTGATCAGCTGGCCCATGGTGCCATCACCGTGCGCGATGCCCCCGGTGATCGAGCGGAGGTCGTGCGTGAGCTGCACCACGTCGGTGAGCGCGCCGTTGGCCTGCGTCAGCATCGCCTCGTAGTCCAGCGAGGGCAGGCTCTGGATCGTGTCGCCGGCGGGCAGAATGCCGAAGCGCGGTGTGCCCGGTGTGATGTCGAGCACCTTGTCGCCGAGCAGCCCGAGCGACTTGAGCTTGATGCGCGAGTCCTCGCGAATGAGCTTGTGCAGTCGCTCTTCGACCTCGAGGGTCACACGGAGATTTCGCGTCGTGTCGCCCGAGGGAGGGAGGAAGTCGATCTGCTTCACGTTGCCAGCGAGCTGCCCCGCGAGCGTCACCGTGCCGCCCTTCTGCAGCCCGTTCGAGTTCGACAGAAAAGTCACGAGCGTGTACCGCTTCGTGAACAGATCAGCGGCCTCGCCGAGCTTCACGACGGCGATGGTGAGGATCGCGATCGCGACGAGAATGAGCCCGCCGACCTTCAGCTGATCCCAGGTGATGAACGTCGATCGTTTCATGGCGACCTCAAACTCCTCCGAGGAAATCTTGCACGTAGCGGTCCTGGCTCGCCGTCATCTCCTCCGGAGAGCCGAAAAACACGATGTGTCGGTCCGCGAGCAGCGCGACCTTCGTAGCCATGCGGAAAGCAGAGCGAACGTCGTGCGAGACGACGACGCTGGTGACCTTGAGCTCACGCTGCAACTTCATGATCAGGCGCGTGATGGTGCCCGTGGTGAGCGGATCGAGACCGGACGTCGGCTCATCGTAGAGCATGATGGCGGGATTCACGGCCATGCCTCGAGCGATGCCAACCCGCTTCTTCATTCCGCCCGAGAGCTCGGCGGGCAGCTGCTCCATCACTCGGTCCGGCTCCAGGTCGACGAACTCGAGCTTCTCACGGACCCGCGCCTCGATCTCGTCCTCCGTCAGATCCGTGTGCTCGCGCAACGGGAACGCGATGTTCTCGAACACGGACATCGAGTCGAACAGCGCTGCGCCCTGGAATACCATCCCCATCTTCTGGCGGATGATCAGCGCCTCCTCGTAGGTGACATCGTTGATCACCTCACCATCGACGATCACTCGACCGGAGTCCGGTCGCAGCAGGCGGAGGATGAGCTTGAGTGTGGTCGATTTTCCCGTGCCCGATTCGCCCGCGATGACAATCGTCTCGCCGCGGCGCGCGGTGAGCGAGACATCCTCGAGAATCGGCCGGTCGAAGGCGAGCGAGACATGTTCGAGCTCGACGATGGCCTCACGCGAGATCGCGACGCGATCCTGCGTCTCCTCGCCCTCCTGCAGCTCCTCCGCGAAGCGTGCCCGCAGCTCATCTTCGGCACGCCGCAGTCGCGGCTCGCCTTCGGCCTCGGGATTGCGGCGGCGCTCCTCGCCGTACGTCGCTGGCGCCGGAGCGCCCTTCTCGTCCGCTGGCGTGTCCATCATCCGAAGAGAAACAGCAGAATCTGGGTCAGAAAGTAATCGACCACGAGAATCAGAACGCTCGCGACGACCACGGTGCGCGTGGTGGCGTTGCCGACACCTTCCGTTCCTCCCTTCGTGTTGATTCCGAAATAGCACCCCGTGATCGCGATGATTCCCCCGAAGACGAACGGCTTGACGAGTCCCTGCACGAAATCGCTGGGAATGTAGTGCAGGATGAATCCTCCCGATGCGATCTGCTCCCAGACGGTTCGCCAGTAGAGGCCCACGGGAATGCCGACGTAGGCGGTGGCAATGACGTTTCCACCGCCGATCCCGACGGTGTCGCTCAGAATCGTGAGGACCGGCATCATGACGAGCGCGGCGATGAGACGCGGAGTGACGAGCTTCTTGATCGGATCGACGCCGAGCGTGTTGAGGGCGTCGATCTGCTCCGTGACTCGCATCGATCCGATCTGAGCGGCGATTCCGGAGCCCACGCGTCCCGCGACGAGAACGGCCGCCAGCACGGGTCCAAGCTCGCGAACCATCGACGCGGTGACCAGGCGTCCGATGTACATCGTCGCGCCGAACTGCGCCATCTGCACGGATGTCTGCAGTGCGAGCACCATGCCGGTGAAGAATCCAGTCAGGAGCACGATACCGAGGGACTCGACCCCGATCGAG
>DATGDQ010000257.1:0-11749 GCA_035310785.1 Gemmatimonadaceae bacterium
CATTGGGGAATGCACCGTTCAGGTTCGCGCCCGCGAATGGAACGAATTTCTTTCGCGAGTTCGGCTGGACCGAGCGCTCCTATCACTCGACAATGGAAGAGGCGCAGCGGCTCGATCGTGAGATGAGGATGATGTGGCTGTGGCGATTCGTGAGTCGCCTCTCTCCCAGGCGCATGCGCGAGGAGTTTCGCCGCATGTCCGGCACCGTGCTGCTCGAGCGGATCTAGGAAGGCGCGCGTGTCATCGCGAGCGTTCGCGGCTCTCGCGCAAGCGGAACGGGCCTCGCGCGCGGTTGACCCGCCGTCGCGAGCTGTCGAAGTTCAGAGAGACGCTTTCGTCACATTCCTGGAGCTGCATGCATTCGCTCGGCGACCTCTGGCACCAGTATTCCGATCCGACGGCACTCATCATGTGGGGGGGCTACGTCGCGCTCACCATCATCATCTTCTCAGAGACGGGACTGCTCGTCGGCTTCTTTCTTCCGGGTGATTCCCTGCTCGTGTCGGCGGGATTGATCGCAGCCCGGGGCATTCTGGACGTGTGGTTCATGTGTGCGATACTCACGGTCGCGGCGATTCTCGGACAGACTGTCGGTTACGCGATCGGAAAGGCGGCCGGTCCTCGGCTCTTCGCGCGAGAAGACTCGATGTTCTTCAAGCGAAGCCATCTGCAACGGGCCAGTAATTTCTACGCGCATCACGGCGGCAAGACCATCGTGCTCGCGCGCTTCATGCCGATCGTTCGCACCTTCGTGCCAGTGGTCGCGGGCGCCGCACGCATGCAATACCGGCAGTTTCAGATCTTCAACCTCGTCGGCGGCGCGTTGTGGGTATGTGGTATGCTCATGATCGGCTACGGTCTCGGTCGCTATATTCCCGGGATCGAGAAGCACATCGACAAGGTTATCATACTGGTGATCGCGGTGTCGCTCGCGCCTGGACTCATCAGTGCGTGGCGCCGCAGACGCGCCGCGATCGCCGTACCTGCGATCACGGATCTTCGCACGACAATACCGGAGGAGTGAAATGGCTTTTACGCTGCCGCCGCTCGGATACGACTACGCCGCTCTCGAGCCCCACATCGATGCGCGCACGATGGAGATTCACCATACGAAGCACCACCAGGCGTATGTCACCAATCTCAATGCCGCTGTCGAGAAGGCGCCCGAGCTGCAGGACAAGAGTCTCGAATGGCTGCTGCAGAATCTCCCGTCCGCTCCCGAGTCCGTGCGCAACGCGGTCCGCAACAACGGCGGTGGTCATTGGAACCACAGCTTCTTCTGGCAGATCATCGGTCCGAACGCGGGCGGTGAGCCATCGGGCGCGATCGCAGACGCGATCAAGAGCTCGTTCGGCGACTTCAACAAGCTGAAGGAGCAGGTGAACGCATCGGGACTCGCGCGCTTCGGCTCCGGGTGGGCGTGGGTCGTTGCGGACAAGGGGGGACGGCTCACGATCGAGAGCACGCCCAATCAGGACACGCCCATCAGCGAGAAGAAGACGCCGATTCTCGGTGTGGACGTGTGGGAGCACGCCTACTACCTCAAGTATCAGAATCGCCGCGCCGACTATCTCGCGGCGTGGTGGAACGTGGTCAACTGGGGCGAGGTCGCAAAGCGCTACGAGGCCGCACGCTAGGAGGCCGCACGCTGGCGCTCGTTCCTACTGCGGATCGTCTCCCTCGAGGTACGTGTACCCCTCCAGTCCGGCCACGTAGTCCGCGATGAAGGTGTTCGCCTCTTGGCGCGTGATGCTCGTCGCCGCCGACACCTTGCGGCGAAACGTCGTCAAGAGATCGGACGCGCGGAACTGCACGTAGTTCAGCACCTCGGTCACCGTGTCGCCGTGCACCAGGTCGGTCACCTCGTAGCCTGACTCCGAGAGCCGCACGTGCACGGCGTTCGTGTCGCCGAACAGGTTGTGCAGATCGCCGAGAATTTCCTGGTACGCGCCCGTCAGAAAAATTCCGAGGATGTAGGGCTCGCCGTGCCGATACGGATGCAGCGGCAGGCTCGGGCTGCCGTGCTTTCCGCCCACGAAGCGATCGATCTTGCCATCGGAATCGCAGGTGACGTCCTGGATCGTGCCACGGCGCTCCGGCTCCTCATCCAGCCTGTGCACCGGCATGATCGGAAAGATCTGATCGATTGCCCAGCTGTCGGGGAGCGACTGGAAGACGCTGAAGTTGCAGAAGTAGCGATCGATGAGTCGCGCCTCGAGCTCCTCGATGATGTCCTCGTACTCCTCGCGATCCTTCTGCGCGATCAGCGCCACCTTGTTCACCGTGGCCGTGTAGAGCTGCTCCGCCATGGCGCGCGCACGCAACGAGAGCACGCCGCTGTTGAACAGTCCCTGCGCGCGGTCCTTTGCGAACGTGGCGTCGTGGTACACCTCGCGCGCGGAGCGACCGGAGATGGATTCGTAGGAGTCCTGCAAGTCGTGCAAGATCGCGTGATCATCGTCCGTGATCACCGGCAGCTCGACATCCTGCTGCGACTCGACATCGATGACGTTGAGCAGAAGCAGCGCGTGGTGAGCGGTGAGCGCACGCCCGGACTCCGAGATCAGATTCGGCATGGGGATCTCGAGCTCCCGGCACATCTCGGCCAGCGTGTACACGACATCGTTCGCGTACTCCTGCACCGAGTAGTTGACGCTGGCGGTCATCGTGGAACCCGAACCATCGTAGTCGATCCCGAGTCCGCCGCCTACGTCGACGTGGCTGATCCGAACGCCCGCGTTGTGCAGCTCGGCATAAAAGCGCGCGATCTCCTGCAGTCCGGACTTGATGTAGCGAATGTCGGTGATCTGCGAGCCGAGATGGAAGTGGATGAGCTTGAGCACTTCGAGCCGGCCGGCATCACGCAGCTTGTCGACGACGCGAACGAGCTCGCTCGCGCTCAAGCCGAACTTCGATTTCTCGCCGCCGCTCTCGGCCCACCGGCCGTGTCCCTCGGATGCGAGCTTGATGCGCACCCCGGCCTTCGGCATGACACCCATCTGGTCCGCCACGCGCAGCAGCACATCGAGCTCGCCTTCCTGCTCGATGACGATGAATACCTCGTGCCCGAGCTTCTGTCCCATGAGGGCGAGGCGCATGAACTCCTCGTCCTTGTAGCCGTTGCACACGATCATGTGATTCGGCGATTCGCTGAGCGCCAGCACCGCCTGCAGCTCGGGCTTGCTGCCACACTCGATGCCGACGCCATGCGGAGCGCCGAATTGCACGATCTCTTCGACGATGTGGCGCTGCTGATTGACCTTGATCGGATAGACGAGCGTGTACTTCCCCTCGTACTCGAATTCCCGTATCGCGCGATCGAAAGCGGCGTAGAGCGTCTCGATTCGTGACCGGAGGATGTCACTGAATCGGAGGAGTACCGGGAGCCCGACGCCCTGCTCGCCCAGGTCCATGGCGAGAGTGAACAGATCGAGCCTGCGCTCGGGACGCGAGAGATCGGGACAGACTACTGCATGCCCCTGCTCGTTGACGTCGAAGTAGCCGATCCCCCAACCCTCGACGTTGTACAGCGCGCGCGACTCATCGATGCTCCACGTGGTCGCTGCGACGGAAGGAGGACTGGCCTCCACGCGAGTTGCCATGCGGCGAATCTTACGGACGTGCGATTCGCTTCAACAGTACCGATCTCGTCACGGAAAGAGGCGTCGCATCGTCCACCGGCCGTCGTCGCGCTCGTAGTGCCTGCGCTCGTGCAGGCGAAACTCGCCAGCCTCCCAGAACTCGATGCTGGAGGGAACCACGCGGCGTCCAGACCAGTGTGGCGGACGTGGCACGGGTCGACCGGCAAAGCGCGCCTCCATCTCGGCCACGCGGTCACGCAGCGCATCCATGCCTGCGAGCTCCTCGCTCTGCAACGATGCCCACGCGCCGATCTGGCTCTCGCGAGGACGCGACGCGAAGTAGGCGTCCGCCTCCTCGTCGCTCACGGGCTCGACGATCCCCTCGACTCGTATCTGGAAATCGAGCGCGGCCCAGTAGAAGCAGAGTGCGGCGAGCGGCGTGGCCCTGAGCTCGCGCCCCTTGCGACTCTCGAGATTCGTGTAGAACACGAAGCCTCGCTCGTCCACGCTCTTGAGCAGCACCGTCCGCACGGACGGCACGCCCTGCGGGCTGACGGTGGCGAGCGACATGGCTGTCGGATCGGGGAGGCGAATGCGATCCGCCGCCTGCGCCCTCGCGAACAGAGCACGGAATTCCTCGATTGGGTCCATGCTCGAAAGATATTCGTTCGACGCGGGTTTGCTCAGAACTTCAGGTTGCGATGCCTCGCTTCCTTGATGGCATCCGCGTATCCCTGCCTGGCCGCCTTGATGTACAGATCGTTCGCCGCCGAGTCGCTCTTCTGCACTCCCCGCCCCTTCGCATACATCGACGCGAGATTGAACTGCCCCTGCGCATCGCCCTTCGCCGCGGCAGCTTCGAACATCTTCGCTGCGCGGGCGTCGTCCCTGTGCACGCCCCTCCCTTCCATGTACATGGAGCCGAGCCGGTTGAGAGCGTACAGATTCCCCTGATCGGCCGCACGCTGAAACCACGCCGATGCTTCGCCGTCATCCCTGTTCACCATCTTGCCCTCCGAATACGCGCGCCCGAGCTTCAACTGCGAATCCGCATCGCCGAGGAGCGCCGCCTTCCGGTACCAGTCCAGCGCCTGCTTCGAATCCTGAGCAACGCCGCGCCCATCCTCATACATCGTCGCCAACTGAAAGGTCGCGTCGCGATTTCCGGTTTCCGCAGCCTTGCGATACCAGATCGCCGCCTTGGTCGCATCCTTGGTGACACCGAGTCCCTGATCGTAGATCGCGGCGAGGTTGCGCTGCGCGGACTGATTCCCCGCGTTCGCCTCGCGTGTGCACGCGAGTAGCGCCGCCGTCCACGTCTTGTCACTGAAGGCGTTGAAGCAATTCGGCATCGACGACACCGCCTTGGATGATGCAGCCGGTGGCGCAGGAGCCGCCTTCGCGGCGGGCCTGACGGGCTGCATCGCGGGCGCCCAACTGATCGTCTGCCCGGCAACGAGGTCGACTCGCTGCGACGCAGCTCTATATCCGGGCGCCGACACTGCGAGCTGATAGCGCCCTGGCACGAGCGAGAATTGCCGACTAGACACCGGTCGTCCATTCAGCGTCACCCGTGCGCTCGCGGGCAGCGCGCCGATGACGATCGCACCGCTGTCCGCCGTCGGAGAGGCGACGGCTGGTGGCGCCACCACAGGAGCAGGCGCCGCCTCCGCGGGAATCACGACATTCGTGGCAGGGTCCGACGCGGGATCCGGCGAATCGGGCCGCGAACGAGACAACGCGAGCGCCGCACCGCCCGCGACGAGCACGCCCGCGAGAATACCGAGAGGAACCAGGGGAAGTCGCTTCTTCGGCGCCGGAGCCTGTTCCGCTTCCGCCAGATAATCAGGCACGATCACGCTTGGCGGCGTCGCGCTTCGAGCAGTGGGTTGCGGAGAGCGCGGCGACGGGGCGGCGCTTCGCGCCGTCGGCACACTCGCAGCCTGCATGGAGCTCGCGGATGTGGCGTACGTGGCGCCGAGCGTTGCCACGAGCGGCTTCATCAACTGAGTCACCTGCAAGGCGTAGGATGCTGCGCCGTCGCTCGCTGGCTCACGAACGAGTTGAAGGGCCACGAGGCGTGCGCTACCGACCTCGCGAGCGAAGTACACCACGCCCCCACCCTCGGATCGCTGCATCTCCCCGAGCACGTCGTACTCGCCCTTCGCAGCGAGCTGCAGCGCACGGAGCTGCTCGTCACGCGACGCCTCCAGCGGCCGCGTGTCCGATAGATCCTTCCCGCACTGGCTGCAGAAACGTCCCCAGCCCACGAGATCCGCATTGCAGGACGGACACCTGTCGCTCAGCGCAGGCACCGAAGTGTCGAGCTCGCGCAGGACGCTCAGCTCGTACTCACCGCCGTCGGGACGAAGCTTCAACGCGACGAGTTTCTCGGACGCACGCTCGCGAGCGAGGTAGACGACTCTGCCTCGCTCGCCCCGTCCCATCTCCCCGAGTATGTCGTACTCTGCAGCGGCAGCCGCTTTCACCGCCCGCAGCATCTCGTCCTCTCTGCCCTGGTCCCCCGGCGATACAGTCAGCCGCGTAGACCCGGTCCGTCGCTCCATAGCCTCTCCGGCAGATGAGTCGTGAGCAGTCTTCCGCTACTCTAAGTTGCCGTGTTGAGTATGGAAAGGCTTGCGACGAACGTGTTCGCTACGGCGCCTTGTACGTCTTGGCCTTGAACGGCGGCGGCTTCTGCTGAAACGCAGCTCCAACCGAGTCTGCGCGGCGGCGCGCACTGTCATCGATCATTTTCGTGATCGCGTCGACCTTGGCCGTTGGCAGCTTGGGCACGGCGACCAACGCCGTATGAGGCTCCGACGAGCTCGACGCGGATTTCGCCGAGGAGTGCGCCGGCTGCTCCGCGTCAACCGATGTGCCCTCGGAGACCTTGGACACCGTCGAGGCAGGCGGCGGTGCAGCCGCGGGCGCGCCGGCCGCGGCAGCGGTCGGCTTCGCAGAGGGAATGATCTGGCTCGCCACACCGGGCTTCACGACACTCGCGGGCGGCCCCGCCAGAGGAGAGTGTTTCACCAGCATGGTGTCCGACTTCGCAGCTGCGAACGAAGCCTTCGTCGTGGCCGCATTCGCCGAGCCTCTCGCCCGCGACTTCCCCGACGCGTTGTCCCGCGAGAGGAAGAACCATCCGCCACCGACGACGATCACGAGAACAGCCACCGCGCCGGCGATCTTGAGCCACGGCCGGGCCGGCTCGAGCGGCCAATCGAGACTGATCTCCTTCCGCGGTTCCTCGATGTGATGCGTCTCTTCGGGAGCATCGTATTCGAGTGCGGCGCCGCGAGCGGCCGGCGTATCGGCCACGAGTCGCGCAAACGAGTTGGTGTACGGCGCTTCTTCCTCCGAATTCGCGTGCTGCGGTGCACTCGGCGCCGCCGGCGTCGGCATGCGCGGCGCAGCAAGCGTCTCCGTGTGCGGATGAAACGCGAGAGGAGACTCGACCTCCGGCGCCGTGGGTGTCACGAGGTTCGTGGTGGCGCCGATTGCGCGAGCAAGATCCTGACTCGTTCCGTTGCCACCGCGAACCGGCATCGCGATGGTGCCGTTCGATCCGCTGTTTCGCAGCACGCTCGGCTGCGGGATGCGATCGAACGACGGACGATCGGGTTCGCTGATCCACGGCAGCGGCGATGGGCGCGGCGTGCGCTGCGGCGGTGGCGAGATCGAGAACGAGGGCGGCGGCGTAACGGGCCTCGCTGCGACCGGCGCCTCGGCAAGCGGCACGGCAACCGCGGGCGCGGCAACTACCAGTGGCGCCAGCGGAGGCGGTGCAGTCGGCGTGATCGTGGCGGTGCCGTGCGTTGCGACTGCGCGACGTGCTTCGAGTGCCGCGCGCGCGGCCACCACGAGCGGATGATCCGGCCCCATGGCCCCCGTGCGCACGTCGAGCGCGAGCTCGCGATGACGGATCTCGTCATCGAGGCGGCCGCGCGCACTGCTGATCTCGGCCAACGTTTCGAGTGCCGTGGCGACGGCGAGATCGTTCGGAAGCTTGAGCTTCTCGCGAATCTCGAGCGCACGCCGTGCGAACGCCTCGCCACCATCGTAGTCCTGCTGATGGAGCCGCACCTTCGCGAGACTCGTCAGGATCGCGGCGATCTCCGGATGACTCGCGCCGAGCGCCTGTTCCTTGATCGTCAGCAGCCGCTGGAGCAGCGGCCCTGCAGATGCGTATTCGTTCCGGCGAAAATACAGTCGCGCGAGATTGTTCAGCGTGACCGCAACGTCTGGATGCGCTTCGCCGAGATGCTGTTGACTGATGCCGAGCGCGCGCTGGAAGAGCGGCTCCGCCTGATCGAGCTCGTTTCGCGCGTAGTGCAGCGCGGCGAGATTGTTGATGTTCTGCACGAGTCCGAAGTGCTCGGGCCCGAGCACGCGCTCGCGAATGGCGAGCGCCCGGTGAAAGAGCGCTTCCGCCTGCGCGAAATCCTTCTGCCGATATTTGAGCTGTCCGAGATTGCTGAGACTCGATGCGAGACGCACGTTGTCGGCACCGAGCTTCGTCGCCTCGCGAATCGCCGCGAGAAATGACTGCTCCGCACGAGCGAGGTCGCCATCCGTGAACGCAAGCCGTCCGGCCTCGTTCTCCTGTTCCCAGCGCGTTTCTATAGTTTCATTCATACCGCCTCCTCTCCTCCGATAAGACGCGGAGGAGCGCGCGCTGTAACCGGCTGAGCACGGCAAGATCCGGGCGCACTTTGGGGTGACAGATCACCCTCTTGCGGTTTTTGTTCGGGTGCGTATACTCGGCTCCTCACTCAGCCAGAGCGCGCACATGACGAATACCGACGCATCGCCCGTGGATGGCTCCTTCCCCTCGCTGCAGCGCCTGACGCCCGTGCTCGTGGTGCCATCCGTGAGCGACTGTCTTCCCTTCTGGACCGATCGTCTCGGGTTTCAGGTGACCGCCGAGGTCCCTGGCGACGACGGTTCGCTGTCCTTCGCGATCCTCGAGCGCGATGGAGTCGAGATCATGTATCAGACCAGCGCGAGCGCACTCGCGGACGGCGCGATGACGCAGCGCGATCTCGACGGGCACTCGGTCGCGCTGTTCATCACCGTCGCGTCGATCGACGAGGTCGAGCGCAGAATAGCCGGCGCGCCAGTCGTGAAAGCTCGCCACGACACGTTCTATGGAAGCACGGAGATCTATGTGAAGGAGCCGGGGGGAAACCTCGTTGGATTCTCGCAAATGAAGTGACGCGAGCCGGCGCGCGCGCTACGGCCGGTAGCCAATCGAGAGATACGCCTGCGTATGGTGGCGCACCGGCCCGGTGAGCGCGTATCCGGCGCCGGCGAGCAACCGCACTCCGGGAATTCGCACCATCCACAGTCCCTCGGTTCGCCAGGAACCCTCGATGCCGATCACCTGGTTCGGCGTTCCCGAGTGGTCGCTTGCGTCGCCGATCCAATAGTACGGACGCCACACTGGCTCCGAGAGCGACACGCGCAATGCTGCCGCGGCTCGCCCGGTAGCGGTGGCGATCGGCAGCACTGGCATCGGGATGCGCTGCTCGAGCAATCCGGAATTCACCAGCGGAGGCGCCAGTCCGCCCACGGCGAAACTCTCGTAGGGAATGCGTCGCGAGAGGAGGCCATATGTGCCGTCGAGAGCTATCTCGTGCCCGACTCCGCGAATCGCGACGCCGGCATTCAGCACCGTTCGAGCGAAACCCTGCTCGCCCACGTGGCCCCCGGTGAGCGATGCGCCGGCGTGCTCGCGCAGTCGCCAGTCGCCCGGCGTCTGCAGGAGCGACGCACGCACACCCACCTCTGCGATAGCGCGATGCATCGGCGCATCGAAGACCGGATCGACGGTCCCGTACGACGCGAGCGCGTGCACGGCGATGTCTCGCGATCCATGGTCGACCTCGAGCTCGGACCAGGCCGACGCGCCGCGATATCGTGCATCGAGCGCGCGAGGCACGCTGATCGATCGCTCGAGCGAGGGCCGATTCTCCGTCGCGAACGCTTCCAGACCGAACAGCGGTCGGATTCCGCGAAAGACTGCGCCGAGGGATGCGCCCCGCCAGCTCGCGTGATCTCCCCATTGACCCTGAGCAAGCCACGTGAGCTTGCCTACGGGATCCGTGCCGGTATAGGCGACGCCGCCAGCCTTGCCCTCGTTCGCCCAGCTTGCCGACACGAGCAGGCGCTGTTGACGCGGCCCGAGCCCGTACGCACGATCGCGCGAAATCCGGGCGACGTCGAGGGAATCGAGCGTGCCACCGGGAGGCCGCGCGGCGACGAGTGGGTAGCGCGCGCGAATGGAGTCCGCGCGTGCGACCACTTCGCTCGGGAGCGCGGAATCCAGCGAGACGCGCGCAATATCGACTCCGCGAGCATGCAGGCGAAGAAAGTAGACCTCGCCGGGCCTGCTCACCTCCGGGTACAGGGCTGCGCCACTGACATCCGTGAGCGACACCCGCGTTCCAGTCACCCGATCCACACGCACGATGTTCGCGACACCACCCGACTCGCTCACGAGCACAAGGTTCGAGTCGCCGCGGGCGAAGACGGGAGCGTACTCGTTGGCGGTTCCTCCATCCAGAACGGAGACCGGGCCGCCGGACGAGGACATCGTGGCCACTCGCCACTGATTGCCAATCTGCACCGCGAAGGCGATCATGCGTCCGTCGCGCGAGAAGCGCGGCCGATCGTAGCGGCGCGACGCATCGCCTTGGGCGAGTGCGGTCATCGCACCGGTCTCCGGCGTCACTCGAACCAGATCGCAGCGTCCGCCGACGCATCGATCTGCGATGATCGCACCGCTCGGCGCGACATCGGCGTGGCGGATGCAGGCCCCGTACGTCAGTCGCCGCACGGAGCCCGTTCGCCAATTCCAGACGAACAGATCTCGGCGATACGCCCCATCGCCGCGTGCAGCAAGTGCGCTGAGGAGCACACGCTCACCATCCGCAAAGAATCTCGGCTCCGCGAACGACATCCCGCCCCGTGGGCCAAGCCGTGCGACCATCTCGAGTGGCGGCGATCGGGCCGGAACCGCTATCACATCTTCCGGATCGCGCGCATGCGCACGCGCTCGGGCTCGCGCTGCACTGTCGTCGGTGCGGCGATTGAGATCGAGTATGACAACGCGCGGTGCCCGCACGCGATCACTCATCACGAAGGCGAGAAGTGAATCACCGGGCGCGATCGCCGGTGCGCCCGTCGCCCACTGCATTCGCTGCACGAGCGTTCCCTGCCAAGCGCCGCGGAGCGTGTCTGCGCTCCGTGCCAACAGCGATGATTGCGGACCACCCGCGCTCACATCCATCGCATCATGCGTGAGTTCCGCCGTGAATCTGCCATACAGCTCGTCCGGAGGCATCCCGTACACGCCGACGAATGCCTCGTTGAAGCTGCGCGGCACTCGTGCCGACATGCGTCTCCAGAGATGGACGACACTCGAATCTCCGTGGCGCGCCGCGAGCCACTCGAGGAATGCGGACCCCGCGAGGTACGCCATGTCGTCACCCTCGAATCTGGGCGAGCCATCGAGCGCCGCATACGATGGAAGCTGGCCCTCGATCGCCCACTGCCGCAGCACGGCAGATCGCACCACCCCATGCGGACGACCGAGCCCGCGCACGATCCGTCCCTCCACGAATGTCGCGTACCCTTCCGTCGCCCAGCGGGGAGTGTGCAGCGCGAGCGGGCCGAACTTGACGGGCAGCATCCGCGTGAGCCGGCGAATCGCGGGGTTGCGCGACTCGCGCGTGAGATGCGCGATGTGCGCGAACTCATGAATCGAGAGTTGATCGCTCCACGATCCGTTTCCGAGCGCCGACGCGGGTTCGGGTGGTGTCGGCCAGAGAAAGATCAACGGATGATCGAGCAGCGGGAGCGCGAATCCGTTGGAGATGTTGTTGGGGTCTTCGACGATTACCATCACGCGCTTCGCGGGGGCGCTGCCCACGAGTGCAGCCACCGCATCGTGCGCTGCGTCGATACGCGAGGCGACGTCGCGCGTCCAGTCGCTCACATCCGCAGTGAAGAAGAAGCGAAAATATCGCGTGTCCAGCGTTCGCCAGGGGAGATGCGGCAGCGTGGGCTCTTGTGCCGCCACCGAGCGCGCTCCAAGCGCGGCGGCGCAGACGATCGAGCACAGGTGAACGAAACGGAGCGCGGCACGAAACATTGCGCCA
>DATGDQ010000258.1:0-6964 GCA_035310785.1 Gemmatimonadaceae bacterium
GCAGCCTGGCCGGCTGCGAGTTGGACGGGTTGTGAGCGAGGAGGAAAGGTATCGCGAACGGAGGTCAGCGTCAATGGTATGTCTAGTAATTGATCTTGACAAAGCCTGTACACATGTCATCTTATGGTATGCCGACCCAACTCGCCTACCCCATTGCACATCAGCAGCGCCACCCGATTGCCGTGGTTGCACAACGAACCGGACTCAGCCAGGACGTCCTTCGCATCTGGGAACGCCGATACGACGCCGTAACTCCGTCCCGCTCGCCGAACGGCGTTCGGCTCTACAGCGACGCGGACATCGAACGTCTCATCCTTCTTCGCGCCGCCACTCGTGCCGGACGCAGCATCGGACAGATTGCGAAGCTGCCCTCCGGCGAGCTCGAGTCGCTCGTAGCCGAGGATGACGCGGCGCGAGAAAAAGTCGGACGCCGACTGGGCGGGCCGCCCGATGCAGGCGATGTGGTGGGCGCCTCACTCGCGCTCGCGCGGCTGCTCGATGCGTCGGCGCTCGACGAGGCGCTGCGCCGCGCCGCCGTCGTGATGGGAATGCCCGTCTTCCTCGAGACCGTGGCTGCGCCGCTGCTTCGCAAAGTGGGTGACGAGTGGCACGCGGGCCGGCTCTCCCCTGCGCACGAACACCTGGTCACCTCATCTCTCCACGAGATTGTGGTCGCCATGATGCGCGTGTTCACCCAGCGTCCAGGCGCGCCGACCGTGCTCGTGGCGACTTCTGCCGGGGAACGCCATGTCCTCGGCGCCGCCCTCGTCGGCGCTGCGGCGGCTCTCGAGGGTTGGAACGTGCTCTATCTGGGAGGAAATCTCCCTGCAGCCGAGATCGCGGACGCGGCGCGCTCGAAGGCCGTGCGCGTCGTTGCCGTGAGCGTCATCTACGTGGACGACACGGCCACCGTGCTCGACGAGATGCGCACGCTCCGCGAGCAGCTCCCCGCCGATGTGCCGCTGATCGCGGGCGGGGCGGGAGCCGTGCTGCTGTCGAAGGAGCTCGACGCACTCGACATCCGCGTCCAAGCGAGCGTCTCCGGCTTCCTGGGCGAGCTGCGCCGCGACACCACCGCCTCGTGACGCAGCTCGCGACGCGTCACTCCGCGGGCGAGAGCTGGTACTGCTCGAGCTTGCCGTCGGGCATCTCGTAGGTCCACACGCGGAGCGTCTTGCCACCCGCCTTCACGCGATACGAGCGCTCGAGCATGCCTCCGCGCGGGTGCTGTCCCGTTTGCACGAACTCGGTCGGAGCACCGAGCGGGGTCAGTGTGGACTGGAAGTCGCTGAGCGCCTGAGCGCTGAAGTACGCGCTCGCATCCGGGGTCAGCAGCGAGCGATCGATCCTGCCCTGCTGCAATCCCTCGAAGATCGCGCGCGCACGCGCCGTTCGGCTCTGCGTGTTGGCGTCTTCGCTCGTGAACAGCGTGCGGCCAATGCCCACCGCGATCGCCGTCGATGCAGGTGCAGCATCCTGATTGGTCAACACGATCACCGCCGCGCTGTCATCGGGATAGACGATGTTCTCCGCCGTGAAACCCGCTACTTCGCCGCTGTGCTCGATCGTGCGGTGGCCTGCGGTCATGCTCACGTCAACGCCGAGCCCGTAGTCGCTGCTCACACCGTTCTTGAGAAGCACGGCGGTCTCCATGGCGCGATACGACTCCGGCTTCAGCAGTGACTGATCGATCATCGCGATGTCCCAGCGCGCGAGATCGCGAGCCGTAAGCGCCAGCTCGCCGGCGCCGTACATCCAACCCGGCCCCGTCGAAATGGCGGGACGAAGCGGGCCGAGGCCGTAGCGCATGTAGCCGACGGGCTCCACGGATGTGGGCCCCTTCGCATCGAAGTCGACCGCCGATGAGATACCGAGCGGGTCGAGGATGCGCGCGCGAACGAACTGAAAGAACGGCTTGCCGCTCACCTTTTCCACAATGAGCGCCGCGATCTCGTAGTTGGTGTTGCTGTACTGCCACTGCGTTCCGGGATCGAAGTCGAGCGGCTGCTTCGCCCAATGATCGAGAATGCCTTGGGGCGTGATCGCCTTCTCCATGGCCGGAGGTACGTAGTCCTGAGGCCAGAAGTCCTGATACCCGGATGTGTGTGAGAGCAGCTCCCGAATCGTGACCTCGTTGCCGCGCGTGAGGCCGGGAATGTACTTCGACACCGGATCGTCGACCGAAAGCTTCCCGTCCTGCTGGAGAAGGAGCACGCTCGCGGCCGTGAACTGCTTGCTGATCGACCCGATGCCGTAGCGCATGTCGGGTGTCGCAGCCACACGCGGCTCGAGCCTGGCAGTGCCATACGCCTGCGCGTATGCGAGCTGCCCATGCGTGACGACCGCGACAGTCGCACTCGGCACGCCGGTGCTCGAGAGCACGGCGGTCGCAATCGAGTCGACACGCGCGGACAGTGCGTCGCCGGCGCGCTGCGCCTGCGTGGAAGAGGAGCTCAGGAGGAGCGCGAGCACGGCCAGGCAGCAGCGCAGAGGAAATCGGAGCGTCATGACTCTCAATGGGAAAGACGAAGTGACAATGATCCTCGCTGATATCCGAGGCGCCGAGCGTCGAAAGGTATACGACTTGCCAAAAACTTCCGTTCCTGCGCGAACCTCCCGCCCCACATCCCGTCGTCAATGCGCCACACAGAGATCCGCGATTCGCAACGCGAAGGGCGCACGGATTCACGCTCACATCAACCGTTCAGCAGTGAGGTATGTCGTGGCTGAGATTCCAATTACACGCAAGGAGAGGCGCAACATCTGGCCCATGCTCGTCGGTCTCCTCGCCCTCGTGCTCGTGCTGGGCTTCCTCTTCGGCCGCAGACACGTTGCGAAACCCGGTCTCGCGAGCGACACGACGAGCTCGACCACATCCGCAACTTCGAACGGCGCGGTCGCTGACACCAGCCGGCATCCGTAGCACGAGAAACGCCAGAGCAGGCAGCGAACGCGCACGTCGTACGATCGTTCCGAGCGAATGCGCTCGATACTACAACCTTGAGGTATTGGCATGACACACTCAACCCGGCGCGAAGACGACGGTTTCGGCGATCGAGGGCGCCGAAGCGACGACGCGCAGTTGACCCCACGCGTGGCCGCGCTGAGCAAGATCGATGGCTACGACGTGGCCGACGGAACACCGGATCCGCGTGGCTGGACCGTGAGAGACTCGATGGGAACGGACATCGGGAAGGTACACGACCTAATCGTGGATACCGTCGCGATGCGCACGAGGTATCTCGACGTAGAGCTCGACAAGAAGGCGCTGCATCTGCACGATGATCGCGACGTGCTGATCCCGGTGGGCCAGGCTCGTCTCGACGATGACGACGACCGCGTGATACTCGACTCCCTGAGCGCAACACGGATCGCCGCACTCCCCGAATACAGTCACGGGGACATCGACAGGGACTACGAGAATTCACTGCTTCCCAACTTCGACGCCGGCGCAATCGACGCGACGAATGGGGGCGATTCGGGCGCGGCGATCGGCGCGATGTCCGGCGATCGAGCGAGCGGGTCGAGCGGCGCGATCGCCGATGCGCCTGCAGCAGACTTCTACGACAATCGACATTTCGACGACGGGCGCTTCTTCGGGAATCGGCGCGCGCGTCAGGATGCCGAGAACCGGATGACCAGGTCCGAAGAGGAGCTGGACGTGGGAAAGAGGCGCGTGCCGGCGGGCACGATGAGCATCCGCAAACGCGTGGCTACCGAGGACGTGAGCCAGCCCGTCAACACCTCGCACGACGAAGTCACCGTCGAGCGTCGGCCCGTCGTCAATGCCGACTCGGCGTCTCGAGCGGACATCGGACAGGACGAGATCCGCATTCCCGTCTACGAGGACGAGATTGTGGTCAACAAGCGACGTGTGCTCAAGGAAGAGATCGTCGTGAAGAAGAACGAAGTGCAGGATACGAAGGCGGTGGAGGCGGACCGTCGGAAAGAGAAAGTCGACGTCGATGAGTCGGGACTTCGCAACCAGAGACCGGCGGACGAACGGCGGCAGTTTTGAGGAGGACGTAATGGTGTAACAGGATGGGGAGCTCGAGCGGGAGAGTGCTCGAGCGCCCCATCGCGCATCGTGTACTCGTGATGCTCAGGGGCCCGGCAGACGAACACTCAATCCCGAGTTCGGTCTTCCGAGTCGCGGCGCGGCCTTCGACACCGGCGTGGGCGAGCGAAGATCCGCGAGGAGCTGATCGGCAGGAATGTGCGAGCCCTCGAGCACGGTCGATTCTCGGCGCGGCTCCATCGACAATCGCGCGCGATACACTTCGACATCGGAGCGACCCTCCGCGATCGCTCGACGAGCGATACCGCGCATGTAGTACAGGTTGAAATCGCGCTCCGCCATCACACGCGCGGCGCCTTCGGGCAGGCGCGCAGTGACGAGATCCCCTTTGGGCGTTCGCCTCGTCTCGAAATCCACTAGCAGAGGAGCGATTCGTTCCTCGAGCCACAGATCATCATAGTAACGAAGCGCGTCGCGCAGCAGACGCTGATGCTCCGCGACCGCGTTGGGCCGCAAGCGCGGCGAGATGTGCATCGTGCCGTTCGCGAGGTCGTCGTCCAGCTCCTCGACCATCGCGCGCCGCGTGATGTGATCCAGATTCGCGTACAGAAGCGGCATGCGCGACCTGCCCGCATATCGCGCGCCGTGCATGCCAGCGAATGTCGAATGGACTTGCCCGTCCCCTAGAACGCCAATAACGTCATCGCTACACCGAAGTCGCGTCATCATCATCGAGGAGACCTCGTGAGACTCTTGCGCTCGTTCGGCGCGATCATCGCGCTCGCTCTCGTTCCATTTACGAGCGCGCACGCGCAGCACGCGACGGATACCGCGCGGTACGTGGTTCTGTTCTCGGGCAGGCCCGCCGGCGAATACCGGGAATGGTGGTCGGACGGCGCCATACACTCCGTGTATGACTACAACGATCGCGGACGGGGGCCCCACGAGGAGTCCGTGCTCAGGCTCGGCGACGGCGGCGTGCCCGTTTCGCTCTCGATCCTCGGTCACGGCTATCTCAAGGACACCGTCGACGAGCATTTCGAGAACAGCGGCGGGAAGGCCACGTGGACGACGTCGAGCGATCGCGGTACACGCGCCAACGCCGCGGGCGCATTCTACATCGCGAATGCGGAGACGCCGGTCGGATCGCAGCTTCTCGTGAAGGCGGCGCTCGCGCGTAACGGACACGTGCCGCTGTTGCCGAGTGGCGAGGCAACGGTGGTGAAGTCGGGAGACATGACGATCACGGTCAACGGAAAGCCTCTTCATGTCCTGCGCTACGACGTGGGCGGGCTCGGCTTTTCCCCGTTCGCAGTATGGACCGATGAGAGCGCCGAGCACTTCGCGACCGTGTCCGGATGGTCGAGTGTGGTGCCGGCGGGATGGGAGAGCAGCGTCGCGGCCATGACCGACGCGCAGGAGAAGGCGCGCGGCGAGAGATACGTGCGCCTCGCGCGCGAGCTCTCGCACAAGCCCTCGGGTGCGCTCGTCATTCGCGGCGCGCGGCTGTTCGTGGCCGAATCGGCGACGATGCAGCCGGGGATGACCGTGGTAATGAGTGGCGATCGCATCACGGCAGTGGGCAAGGATGGAAGCGTAGCGATTCCTGCGGGCGCCACCGTGATCGATGCCGCCGGCAAGACGCTCCTGCCGGGGCTGTGGGACATGCACGTGCACATTCAGCCCGGTGATGACGGACTGCTCCACATCGCGGCGGGCGTGACGAACGCGCGCGACATGGGGAACGACACGATCACGGCGCTCGATCTCAAGAAGCGGTTCGCGGATGGCTCGCTCATCGGGCCGCGCCTGATGCTCGCGGGACTCATCGATGGCTCGGGACCGTATCAGGTGCCGACCGGACTTCTTGCGGATGACGAAGCCACGGCGTTGCGCGACGTCGACTGGTACGCGGCGCACGGCTACGAGCAGATCAAGGTGTACAGCTCGATGAAGCCGGAGCTCGTGCCAGCGATCATCGCGGAGGCGCATGCGAAGGGGTTGCGCGTGAGCGGGCACGTGCCCGCGTTCATGACCGCGTCACAGGTCGTGAAGCTCGGCTTCGACGAAGTGCAGCACGCGAACTTTCTACTGCTCAACTTCATGGATTCGGTGAAGGACACGCGAACGATGGCGCGCTTCAAGGCGGTCGGCGCGGCCGGAAAGGATCTCGATCTACAGTCGCCGCGCGTGCGTGAGTTCGTGCAGCTCTTCAAGGAGCACGGCACGAGTATCGACCCGACGCTCACGACGTTCGAGGGGATGTTCACCGCGCGACCGGGACAGCTCGATCCGAATCAGGCTCCGATCGCCGATCGCATGCCGGCGCAGGTGCAGCGCAGCTTCTACGCGGGCGGGATGCCGGTGCCGGAAGGCATGGATCAGCGGTATCGCGATGCGTTCGGGGAGATGAAGGGGATCGTCAAGGCGATGTACGATGCCGGCGTGCCGATCGTGCCCGGCACGGACAACGGCCCGGTTGGATTTCAGCTGCTGCGCGAGCTCGAGCTCTACGTGCAGGCGGGAATTCCGGCTCCGCAGGTGCTCAGGCTCGCCACGCTCGGCGCGGCGACGGTGATGCATCACGAGAAGGATCGGGGATCGATCGCCGTGGGAAAGGTGGCGGACGCGGTGCTCGTGGATGGAGATCCGACGGTGAACATCAGCAACGCGCGGAAGACCGTGATGGTCGTGAAGGACGGCGTCCGCTTCGATCCCAAGGAGATCTACGCGAAGGTGGGGGTGCGGCCGTAGCGAGACGAGCCGGAAGCGGCGCGAGCGGTCCGCTGCTTCCGGATTCGTCCGGCGAATCATGATGCCGGCGTCACCAGCTACATGCTGTGTCCGCGGTGTCCCGAAAAGAAATGCTCGAGCCACACCAGGATCATCGCGCCCAGCACCGCGACGAACACGGTGTAGAAGAAGCCGCCGGAGCCTGCAAATCCG
>DATGDQ010000259.1:0-4545 GCA_035310785.1 Gemmatimonadaceae bacterium
CCCTGGTCCCACCAACGTTCCCGACCGTGTGCTCAATGCGATGCATCGGGCGATGGAAGACCACCGCTCCTCGATCTTTCCGAAGCTCCCCCTCAGTATTTTCCCCGACCTGAAGAAGGTCTTCCGCACAACCGATGGACAGCCGTTCGTCTTCGCAGCCACGGGCACAGGCATGTGGGAGGCGGCGCTCGTCAACACGTGCAGCCCCGGCGACAAGGTGCTCGCGACGCGCTATGGACAGTTCAGTCATCTCTTCATCGACTGCGCGCAGCGACTCGGGCTCGACGTAGACATCATTGAAGTTCCATGGGGAGAGGGCGCGCCGCCCGACAAGATCGAGGAAAAGCTTCGCGCGGACACGAGACACGAGTACAAAGGCGTGCTCGTCGTTCACAACGAGACCGCCACCGGCGTGACGAGCGACATCGCCGCGGTGCGGAAGGCAATCGACAACGCCAACCATCCGGCACTGCTGTACGTGGACGGCGTCAGCTCGGTCGGCAGCCTCGAGTTCCGCATGGACGACTGGGGGGTCGATCTCGCGATCACGGGATCGCAGAAGGGCTTCATGCTTCCCGCAGGACTCGGCCTCATCGCGGCGAGTCAGAAGGCACTCGCTCGCCGCGAGAGCGCGAAGCTCCCACGCGTCTTCTTCGACTTCGGCGATCAGATCAAGGCGAACGCCACGGGCTACTTCCCGTACACGCCGGCGCTCACGCTCCTCTACGGATTGCGCGAGTCGCTCGACATGCTGCTCGAGGAAGGACTCGACAACGTGTACGCGAGACATCACAGGTTGGCCGAGGGCGTGCGCACGGCGGTCAAGGCGTGGGGACTCGCGCTCTGCGCCAAGGATCCGAAGTGGAACTCGGACACCGTCTCCGCGATCATGACTCCGTCAGGCGTGGACGGCGCGCAGATCATCTCCAACGCGTTCAAGAAGTACAACCTCGCGCTCGGCGCCGGACTCGGCCAGATGGCCGGCAAGCTCTTCCGAATCGGTCACCTCGGCGATCTCAACGAGCTGATGCTGCTCGGCGCGATCGCCGGTGCGGAGATGTCGATGCGCGATGTCGGCATGACGCAGATCGTACCGGGGAGCGGTGTGGGTGCGGCGTCGGAATTCTGGCGCGGCGGGAGCGGCGCCACGCAGTCCGCTCCATCCGCCAAGAGCGCGGAGAAGCGCGCGCCGGCCGTCGCGGCGCGATGAGCTTCACGCGTTATGAGCCGGCTCGCATCCGACTTCAGCGGAGCGAGCTGGCCGTTCCCGGCTCGCGCGCGGAGATGTTCTCCAAGGCGGCCGAAGGTCCGGCGGACTACGTCTTTCTCGATCTCGAGGATGCCGTCGCTCCCAACGACAAGGAACAGGCGCGCACCAACACGATCCAGGCGCTGCAGTCCATCGATTGGCGCGCGCGCGGCAAGACGATCAGCGTGCGCATCAACGGCATCGACACGCACTACATGTATCGCGATGTCGTGGATGTCATCGAACAGGCGGGACAGTTCGTCGACACGGTGTTGATTCCCAAGGTCGGCGTTCCGTCGGATGTCTATCTCGTGGATGCATTGCTCACGCAGATCGAGGACTCCAAGAAGCTTCCGCGGAAGATCGGCATCGAGGTGCTCATCGAGACCGCGCTCGGCATGGCGAACGTCGAGGCGATCGCGCAGTCGAGCAGGCGGCTCGAGGCGATGCACTTCGGGGTCGCCGACTACGCCGCGAGCGTGCGCGCGCGCACCACGAGCATCGGCGGGCTGAATCCGGACTATCCCGGCGATCAGTGGCACTTCGGGATCTCGCGCATGGTGGTGGCCTGTCGCGCCTACGGACTTCGCGCGATCGATGGGCCCTTCGGTGACTTCAAGGATCCCGACGGCTTCCGGCTGGCCGCGCGACGCGCCGCCGCACTCGGCTGCGAGGGCAAGTGGGCGATCCACCCCACGCAGATCGATTTGGCGAACGAGATCTTCACGCCGTCGCCGGAGGAGGTGCTGAAGGCGAAGCGCATTCTCGAGGCGCTCACGGAGGCCGAGTCGCAGGGTCGGGGCGCGGCGTCGCTCGATGGTCGGCTCATCGACGCCGCGTCCGCGAGGATGGCGCAGAACATCGTCGTAATGGCTGGCGAGATCACGGCAAAGGTCGGAGCATGAGCATCGCGTCCACGGCACGAGTTCGTTCCTTCACAGCATTGGGCTGACCCCCACACCGAGCAGTCAATGGACATCCACGAGTATCAGGCGAAGGAGTTGCTGGCAGGGTTCGGTGTTGCGGTGCCGAAGGGCGGCGTCGTGTACACTCCGGATCAGGCGGTGTATCGCGCCGAGGAGATCGGCGGCGCCAAGTGGGTCGTGAAGGCCCAGATACACTCTGGCGCGCGCGGCAAGGCGGGCGGCATCAAGCTGTGCACGACGCTCGAAGAGGTACGCGCCGCAGCGACGGAGCTGCTCGGCAAGAAGCTCGTCACGCACCAGACCGGGCCTGCGGGCAAGATCGTGCATCGATTGTACGTCGAGGCCGCGGTACCGATCAGGCGCGAGCTGTACATCGGTCTCGTGCTCGATCGCCGATCGGAGCGGGTGTGCGTCGTCGCGGCTCCGGAAGGGGGGATGGAGATCGAGGAGATCGCGTCGCGATCGCCCGAGACGATACTGCGCGAAGTGATCGAGCCCGCCGTGGGCATGCAGCCGTTCCAGGCGCGCGAGCTCTCGTTCGGGCTGGGGCTCAGCGCTCCGGAAATGAATCAGGCCGTGAAGGCGATTCTCGGCGCGTATCGCGCGTTCCGCGATCTCGATGCGACGATGGTGGAGATCAATCCGCTCGCGATCACGCAGACGGGCCAGGTGCTCGCGCTCGACGCGAAGATGCAGTTCGACGACAACGCGCTCTTTCGTCGCGCCGCGGTCGCCGAGCTGCGCGACTACGCCGAAGAAGATCCACGCGATGCGGAGGCCGCGAAGCACGGACTCAATTACATCGCGCTCGAGGGATCGATCGGCTGTATCGTGAATGGCGCCGGGCTGGCCATGGCGACCATGGACATGATCACCCACGCCGGCGGCGAACCGGCAAACTTTCTCGATATCGGCGGTGGCGCCTCTCCGGAGCGCGTTGCCGCCGCGTTTCGTCTGGTGCTGTCCGACCCGAGAGTGCGGTGCGTGCTCGTCAACATCTTCGCCGGCATCAATCGCTGCGACTGGGTCGCGCAAGGAATCATTCAGGCGGCCAAGGAAGTGAACGTTCCGGTGCCGATCGTCGCACGACTCGCGGGCACGAACGTCGAGCAGGGCCGCGCGATTCTTCGCGACAGTGGACTCTCGATCATCACCGCGGACACACTCGCCGATGCCGCCGAGAAGGCGGTCGCGGCGCTCTCGAATACGCCTGTGGCGCGGACCACAGTCAGGGAGAAGGTCTCGTGAGCATTCTCGTGGACGAAAAGACGCGCGTCGTCTTCCAGGGATTCACCGGGGACAAGGCGAGCTTCCATGCGAAGGAAGCGATCGCCTACGGAACGAACGTCGTCGGCGGCGTCACGCCCGGCAAAGGCGGCACCAGGCATCTCAATCTCCCGGTCTTCGACACCGTGAAGGAGGCGGTGAAGGCGACGGGTGCGACCGCGAGCGGCATCTTCGTGCCCGCGCCGTTCTGCGCGGACGCGATCATGGAAGCGGCGGACGCCGGCATGCAGCTCATCGTCTGCATCACGGACGGCATTCCCGCGCAGGACATGATGCGGGTGAAGCGGTACATGCGGCGCTATCCGCGCGAGACGAAGCCCACGCTCATCGGCCCCAACTGCGCCGGCGTCATCTCTCCGGGCAAGGCCATGATCGGGATCATGCCGGGCAGCATCTACAGGAAGGGTCGCGTGGGCATCGTGTCGCGATCGGGAACCCTCGGCTATGAGGCCGCGTCGCAGATGCAGGCGCTCGGCATCGGCGTCAGCACGAGCGTCGGCATTGGCGGCGATCCGATCAACGGCAGCTCCTTCGTCGACATGCTTCAGCGCTTCGAGCGGGATGATGAGACCGACGCCGTGATGATGATCGGCGAGATCGGCGGACCACAGGAGGCGGAGGCATCGCTGTGGGCGCGCGACAACATGTCGAAGCCGATCGTGGGATATGTCGCGGGCTTGTCCGCACCGCGCGGGCGCCGCATGGGACACGCGGGCGCCATCATCTCCGCGTTCGGAGACAGCGCACTCGAGAAGGCGGAGATCATGCGCAACTCGGGGCTCATGGTGGCGGCCAGCCCGGCGGAGCTGGGCAAGGCGATGCAGCAGGCACTCTCGAAGCCGGCACGGCGTCCCGTGCTCGCCTGAAATGGCCAAGCCGAAAGTCGTCATCACGCGCAAGATTCCGGCAGCGGCCGAGGAGCGCGCGCGCGGTCTGTTCGATGTGGAGCTGAACGCGAACGACACGCCGCTCGATGCGGCGGGGCTCGCACGCGCGATGCGAGAAGCCGATGGCCTGCTGCCGTGCGTGGCCGACAAGATCACGGCCGACATTCTCGGCACACCGGGACGCAGGGCGAAGATC
>DATGDQ010000260.1:0-10677 GCA_035310785.1 Gemmatimonadaceae bacterium
CGCCGACCAGACTGGATTGCTCGCACTGAACGCGGCGGTCGAGGCTGCGCGCGCGGGGGTGCACGGGCGGGGGTTCGCCGTCGTCGCTCGAGAGATTCGCGAGCTCGCCGATCGCAGCGCGACGGAGGCAGAGGGAATGGACAAGGCCGTGCGGGACATTCGCGCCACGCTCGATCGCGCAGTCGCGCTCATGCAGCGCACACGTGGCGAGGTGCTGTCGGTCGCGGACGCCAGCGCGGACTGGGTGGATGAGCTCGATCGCATCGTGCTGGCGTCGGAGCAGGTCGCCGCGGCGGGACATCGCATCGTCGATACCGCGCGCGAGAGTGCCGGACGGTCCGGGATGATGTCGCGTGCGCTGACCGAGGCCAAGGAGGAGGCTACGCGCGCCGCCTCGGAGACGGGTGCCGTTGCGGGAGCCAGCGCGCAACAGGAGGGCGCGATCGACTCACTGAACAACGCGGCGACCGAGTTGAGCGCGACCGCGCAAACACTGGCGGCTGCAGTGGCCGCGGTGCGCGCGGGGCGCTAGCTACTTCTTCGAGACCGCCGGCGAGCTGCGAGGCGTCGGGCGCATGGGGTCGCGCAGCGCGGAGAGGATCTGCGCGGCCTGGGCATCGAGAATCGTGCGATCCGGCATCGCGGAGCCTGGGAACGGCAGCGGCACATCGAAGCCGTCGCCGGCGCGGCGTGGAATGAGGTGGATGTGAAAATGATAGACATCCTGCCCCGCTGCCGCGCCGCTCGACACGATGAGATTCATCGCGTTCGCGCCTGCGACCTTGCGGATGACGGGGTTCAGCCGCATCGCGACCTCGAACAGGTGCATCCCGAGATCGGTCGGCAGATCCTGAAACGATTCGAAGTGCTGGCGCGGCACCACCAGGGTGTGTCCATGATTGACGGGCTGCACATCCATGAAGGCGACCGCGCTCGAGTCCTCGTAGCACACGGACACCTCGGCCGCGCCCTTCATGATGTCGCAGAAAATGCAGTGCGCGGGTTGTGATTCGGAGTGCTGCATAGGACCGCCAATCGAGCAGCCGAGACCGCTCGCGAAAAGGGTCGAGACACCAGCGGAGTCGTGAAAGCGGATGATAAGGCGTCCGGCTCACCCCCGGTAGACGTTCGTGTGGCATCAGCGACGGGCCGGAAGGTATCTTTCACGGTCGATTTCACAGGACATGGAGGGACATGGCCACGCCCACGATCGCTTCGAAGCCAACCGCTGCCACACTGAGCTCCGCTCAACTGCTAGACGCATACCGCAACATGTACCTGTCGCGTCGGCTGGACGACAAGGAGATCCAGCTCAAGAGGCAGAATCGGATCTTCTTTCAGATCTCGGGAGCGGGGCACGAGGCGATTCTGACCGCCGCGGGCATGGTGATCAGGCCCGGATCGGACTGGTCCCTGCCCTACTATCGCGATCGCGCGTTCTGCCTGCAGCAGGGTGTGACGCCGGCCGAGATGCTGTACGAGGCGGTGGGCGCCGCGATCGACCCTGCGTCCGGCGGGCGGCAGATGCCGAGCCACTGGGGCCACAAGAAGTACAACATCGTCTCGTCATCGTCGCCCACGGGTACGCAGTTCCTGCAGGCGGTAGGGGTGGCCGAGGCATCGCTGCGCGCGAAGCTGATCGGGATCACCGAGGGCTTCACGGAAGACGAGGTGGTGTACGTCTCCACCGGGGAGGGCGCGACGAGCGAGGGCGAGTTCTGGGAATCGATCTCGACCGCGTGCAATCTCGGCGTACCAGTCGTGTACGTGGTGGAGGACAACGGCTACGCCATCTCGGTGCCGGTTGAGGTGAACACGCCGGGCGGCAATGTGTCGAAGTTGCTGGGCTCGTTCCCCGGGCTGTACATCGAGGAGGTGGATGGCTGCGACTTCGTGGCCTCGCACGCGGCGATGACGCGCGCGGTCGACTACGCGCGCAAGCGGAAGGGACCGGCGCTCGTACACGCGCACGTGATTCGTCCGTACTCGCACTCGCTCTCGGACGACGAGGTGATGTATCGTCCGCCGTCGGAGCGTGAGGCGGATGCCGCACGCGATCCCATCGCGACCTTCCCGAAGTGGCTCGTCGCCGAGGGGCACGCGACCGATGAGCAGATTGCGAAGGTGAAGGAAGAGGTGGATGCGCTCGTCCTCGCCGCCACCGACGATGCACTCGAGCAGCCGCAGCCGACACCCGACACGATCTACAACGGGGTCTACTCGGCGCAGGTGGATCCATGCGGCGAGAACTTCGATACCGAAGACGATCCGCAGTTCGCCGGGGAGCCGACGACGATGGTGGATCTGCTCAACGCGTGCATGAAGGACGAGATGCGGCGCGACGAGAAGATTCTCGTGTTCGGCGAGGATGTCGCCGACGTCTCGCGCGAGCAGTACCTCGGCTCGCTCAAGGGCAAGGGCGGTGTGTTCAAGGTCACGTGGGGACTCCAGAAGGAGTTTGGTGGCTCGCGCGTGTACAACTCGCCGCTCGCGGAGGCCAACATCATCGGGCGCGCGATCGGACTGGCGCTGCGCGGCTTCAAGCCGGTGGTCGAGATACAGTTCTTCGACTACATCTGGCCCGCCTTCATGCAGCTCCGTGATGAGCTCGCGACCATGCGCTGGCGCTCGAACGACGCGTTCAGTGCGCCGGTGGTCGTGCGCACGACGTATGGAGGCTACATCCGCGGCGCGATCTATCACTCGCAGACCGGGGCGTCACTGTTCACGCACACGCCCGGGCTTCGCGTGGTCTGTCCCTCCAGCGCGCTCGACGCCAACGGGCTGCTGCGCACCGCGATTCGCGGCGACGATCCCGTCATCTTCCTCGAGCACAAGCATCTCTATCGCCAGACGTACAACAAGGCGTGCTATCCGGGCCCGAACTTCATGATCCCGTTCGGGAAGGCGAAGGTGATACGCGAAGGCTCGGACATCACCGTCGTGACGTACGGCGCCACGGTGCAGCGTGCGCTCGTCGCGGCGAATCAGGCGGCCGAGCAGGGTGTGGAGGTGGAGGTGATCGACTTGCGCACACTCAGCCCGTGGGATCGCGAGACCGTGTTCGCGAGCGTGAGGAAGACGAATCGCGTGATCGTGGGCTACGAAGACTCGATGTCGTGGGGCTACGGCGCGGAGATCGCGGCAGCGGTGGCGGACGAGTGCTTCGCCTGGCTCGACGCGCCGGTGAAGCGCGTCGCGAGCACCGACACGTTCGTGGGCTATGCACCGCAGCTCGAAGATGCGATCCTGCCGCAGGTGGACGACTTCAGGAAGGCGTACGCGGAGTTGATGCGCTTTTAGGGAGGGCGTGGGAACTGCGGTGCACGAATTTCACGAATCAAAACGAATCGAACCCGGCGAGGGCGAGAAACATCTTCGGAATGCGGAGCGATGTTTTCTTTGGTTGATCTCCAGCTGAGGCGAGATGACCTCGCTCGGCGTCGAATTCGATTCGTTCCATTCGTAACATTTGTGTCCAGCCGTTAGCAGTCGACCCCTACGGCAACTGTTCCCTCGTGTAGACCACGCGTCCGCCCACGACCGTCATCATGATGTGTGCATCGCGGATCTGGGCGGGTGGGATGCGCGTGAGATCGCGATCGATGAGCACGAAGTCCGCGAGCTTGTTCGGCTCGAGCGTTCCCTTGATGTTCTCTTCGAAGGATGCATAGGCGCTGCCGCTCGTGTAGGCGCGCAGGGCATCCTCCACGCCGATCTTCTGCTCCGGGATCCAGCCGCCCGGATGTTTTCCGTCGAGCGTCTCACGCGTGACGGCGCCGAAGATGCCTTCGATCGGCGTTGGCGGCGCAACGGACCAGTCGCTGCCGAACGCCAGACGTGCGCCCGCGTCGAGGATCGACTTGAATGCGTACGTCGTCTTGGAGCGCTCGTGCCCGATCACGCGCTCCGCCCAGCGGCCGTCGTCCATCTCGTGATACGGCTGCATGCTCGCGATCACCCCGAGCGTGCCGAATCGCGGGATGTCGGACGGCGCGATGTGCTGGGCGTGCTCGATGCGGAAGCGACGATCCTTCGGCCCGTTCTCCTTCTCCACGCGTGCGTAGTTGTCGAGCTGAATGCGGATCGCGCGGTCGCCGATCGCGTGCACCATCACGTGCAGGCCGGCCTTGTCCGCTCCGGAGGTGCGCGCGTACAGGCTCTCGGGTGAGGTGACGAAGAGTCCGGTGTCTTTCGGCGCATCGCTGAAGGGCTCGAGCATCGCCGCGGTGTGCGAGCCGAGCGAGCCATCGACGAAGCCCTTGAGCCCGCCGATTCGTACCCACTCGTCACCGTGGCCGCGTGCGGCGACCGTATCGCGCAGCTGCTCCCACGTTGCGAGTGGCACGACGGCGTAGATGCGCGTGATCATACGGCCCGCCTTGTGCGCGCGCTCGAAGACGGCCAAGTCGTTCCACGAGTAGCCCATGTTCTGCGCGGACGTCACGCCTCGCTCGGCCAGGAAGTGCATGGCGGCGTCGAAATCGCGGTCGGCGACTTCGGCGGGCGGATCGGGCATCGAATCGTCGACGAGCGACTGCGCGTTGTCCTTGAGGAGGCCGGTGGGCTCGCCTGATCCGTCGCGCACGATGAGACCGCCCTCGACGTCCTGGGTCGCCTTGGTGACGTGCGCCGCAGCGAGCGCAGCGCTGTTGGCGAGGCTCATGTGGCCATCGAGCCGTGCCACCCATACGGGATTGTCGGGCGACACGGAGTCGATCCACTGGCGCGTGGGCAGCTCGCCGCCCCAGAGCGTATGATCCCAGTCGCCATCGGTGATCCAGGCGCCCTTGGGGATCGTCTTGGCGTACGCCTTGATGCGCGCGATGAACTGCGCGGGCGTGGACGCATCTCGCAGCTTTACGCTGGAGAGGCCGCGGCCGGCGCTGATAATGTGGACGTGAGCATCATTGAAGCCCGGGACGAGCATCTGGCCGTGCGCATCGATGATCTTCGCGCTCGCGGCCGTCATTTTTCGGATCTCGGCGCTCGAGCCCACGGCCGCGATGCGGTCGCGGCGCACGGCAATCGCCTCGGCCCATGGACGTTTGGGGTTTCCGGTCCAGATGCGGGCGTTCACCACGGCGAGCGAGACCGGAGCGGTCTGCGCGACGGCAGGCGCGGTGAGCGTGAACGCGGACATCATGGTGAGGATCGGGGTGAGACGCCGGCGACGGAGGACGCGTGGCGCGTGGATCATCTGCTAGCGTCGCTCCATCGCGTCGCGAATGTCCAGGAGGATCTCGAAGTAGAGCTGCTCCCGGCGATACGCGAAATCGAGCGTCGCCATTTGCGTGCTGTCGTTGGTCGCCTTGGCGCGTTCGAAGCTCTCGCGGTACATCTCGTCGAGATTGTTGAGGATGCGTTCGCGGCTGCGCGACATGGCAGTTTTCTCGAGGGCTCGGAGGGTGAGCCGTGGCGGATCGTCGTTCGAAGTGGCGTGCAGGGCTGCTTCGCTCTGGTCGAGGAGGTAGCGCTTGGCCGCTCCCATTAGCGCACGGCGTGGATTGACAGGATCAGACATGACACGAAACCAGGTCTTCGCGCGCGACGGTTATCGCTGCGTCTATTGTGGGGAGATCTTTCCCGCGGAGGAACTGACCGTCGATCACGTGCAGCCTCGCGTGCGTGGAGGAGACCGGTCCGGGGGGAACTTAGTGACGGCGTGCAGGGGCTGCAACACGCTCAAGGGGCACCGCAAGCTCGCGGATTTTCTGTCCGCGGAGCCCGTGGCGCGCAACCATTTCTTCACGCTCGCGACGGCCGTGTGGCCGCGGCATCTCCGAGCGGTGGAGGAGCAGCTCGCCCGTCGGGACGCGAAGCGCGCGCGGCAACGCGCCCCTGGGCGCTGAGCTGCGCGCTAGCGGGGGCGCTCGCGCGACGATCCTCGAGAGAGCGCCCGAAAACGCTCCGACATTCTGCTCACGCGCTCCGAATACTGGCGCGGTGTTTCGTCCGCGGCGCGCGGCGGCACGACCTGCCGGCAGAGATCATCGGCGTGACCGCTGACCGGAATTTGACCTGCGAGCATCTCGGTGGCGTGGCGGAACTCATCCACCGCGCTTTTCATCATCGCGAGCTCTGTTCCCGACTCCGTTCCGGTGAGATCGACTCCCTGGCTCTCGAGTGACCGAGCCACCGTCTCCGATTGTGCGCTGTTCTCTGCTCGTTCGTCTTCGCGCCTTCCCTCTTCGTGCCAGTGTACTCTTCTCATCATGCTGCACAACTCGACTTCATTTAGGTAGCTTGTTGTCGCCCGGAGGAGCGACGTAGCGATATTGCTCGACCGTTCGTCCGCCGATGAGGTGCTGCCGCAGAATGTCCTCGGCGCCGGCCACGTCGACGTGCGCATACCATATTGCTTCGGGATAGACGGCAACCATCGGCCCGTTGCCGCACTGCCCCATGCATCCCGCGTGATTCACGCGAACGATGTTCTGCAGGCCAGCGGCGGCGGCGCCCTTCTTGAGTGCGGCAAATACCAGATCGCTACCCTGCCCTGGACACGTTCCACCTGACGTGCACACGAACACATGATGCTTATACTGTCCCATGCGGGAAATCTAGCGGTCACACTCATGAATATTCTCGGAGAATTGTCGAAAGCGATCGTATTGGTGAGCGAACGCACGGCCTTGGCGAACCTTGCAGTGCCGTTGCAACGTGGCTGAGCCCTGGCTGCGAGGGCCGATCGCCGGGATGCCCGCGATGGTGATGCCCGCGGCTCACGCGCTGATGCAGGCGTCCGAGGACATCCCGCGGGCGGCCGAGGGCTTGACGAACGCGCAGCTGTGGGCGCTCCCCGGCGGAGCGGCTGCGGTTGGCTTTCATCTCCGCCATCTTGGTGGAAGCATCGACCGCCTGCTGACGTACATGCATGGCGAGATGCTCACGGACGCACAGATGACGGCGCTCGACGCGGAGATCGAGGACGATGGCCGAAGCTCCGACGAGCTCGTGCGCGAGGCGCTCGCGGCGATCGAGCGCGGGATCGAGGCGATGCGCGAGACGTCCCCGGGGATCTACCTCGAGCCACGTGGTGTGGGTCGCCGTCGTCTGCCGACAACCGTGTTCGGCCTGCTCGTGCACATCGCCGAACATACACAGCGACACGTGGGGGCGATGATCGCGACGGCGAAGGTCGTCAGGGCAATGGCAGAAGCCCGATCGGCTTGACAGCGCTCGCGAATCGCCCTAGTTCTTCGCGCATGAGCATCGCCCTCGAGTGCGCGTGTAGATCTCGTCCCGCCGTGCGGCCGGGGGAGTGTGCGCGTCTCGTGTGATCGCTTCGCACGGATGCGATTGACGCCCTGACGGCCGCCGACTGGCGGCCGTCGTCTTTTCTGCGCAGCGCTCGTGCGAACCACCGCACGCGCTCGCGCGTTCAGCAGTGCGAACTACCTGTTACAGGGGGAATGGGCATGGCCACGACAACAGCGCCAGAAACGGACAAGACGATTGCCAGCAAGGGATACGTGCAGCCCGAAGTGCTCGTATCAACCGACTGGCTGGCGAAGAATCTCGACAATCCGAAGATCCGCATCATCGAGAGCGACGAAGATGTGCTGCTCTACGATCTCGGCCACATCAAGAACGCACAGAAGATCGATTGGCATCTCGACCTCAACGATGATGTCATGCGCGACTACGTCAGCCCGGAGCAGTTCGAGAAGCTGCTGCGCTCCAAGGGCATCGACGAGTCGACGACCGTGGTGTTCTACGGCGACAAGAACAACTGGTGGGCGACCTACGCGTTCTGGGTGTTCAAGCTCTTCGGGTTCGAGAACGCGCGCGTGCTCGACGGCGGCCGCATCAAGTGGGAGCAGGAGGGGCGGGCATTCGTGACCGACGTACCGTCGTTTCCGGCGACCAGCTACAAGGCACCCAAGCGCAACGATTCGAAGATCCGCGCGTTTCGCGACGAAGCGCTCGCGCACTCGCAGGCGAAGAAGCCGCTGGTGGACGTCCGCTCTCCCGATGAGTTCTCGGGGAAAAAGACACACATGCCCGAGTATCCACAGGAGGGTGTGCTGCGTGGAGGGCACATTCCGGGCGCGAAGAGCGTGCCGTGGGCTCGCGCGGCGAACTCGGACGGAACGTTTAAGAGTGCCGACGAGCTGCGCGCGATCTACGAGAAGGAAGCAGGGCTGAAGAAGGACGATGACGTGATCGCATACTGCCGAATCGGCGAGCGCTCCTCGCACAGCTGGTTCGTGCTCACGTATCTGCTCGGCTACCCGAAGGTGAGGAACTACGACGGGAGCTGGACGGAGTGGGGGAACTCGGTTCGGCTGCCCATCGAGAAATGAGCGACGCGCCGCCGATCGTCGTGAAGCCACCGCAGCGGGTGATCGCGGTGTGGAAGGGTGAGGAGATGTTCGACACCAGCAAACCTGGTGGCCCCGTCGCGCGCATCGATGGCCATGGAGTGAACGGACAGGGCCCGGTGGACTCGCTGCTCAGCGCGCTCGGAACGTGTTCGGCGATCGACGTGGTGGGGATTCTGAAGAAGCAGCGTACGCCGGCCTCGTCTCTCGAGGTCGAGGTGGTCGGCACTCGCGAGAACGCGAGTCCGCGCCGGCTCAAGCACGTGCTCTTGCTGTTCCGAATTTCGGGCGCGGGGATCGAGCGTCATCAGGCGCTCAGGGCAATCGAGCTGTCGGTGACGAAGTACTGCTCGGTGCGCGATTCGCTCGATCCCAAGATTCCGGTGGAGTGGGAGCTCGAATTGAAGTAGGGGAGTGAGGTGATTGACGCAGCGATAGGACGAACTCCGCTCGTGCGGCTCGTGAAGGTGGTCGAGCCCGGGATGGCGGAGGTGTGGATGAAGCTGGAGGGAATGAATCCGGGCGGGTCGATCAAGGATCGAACTGCGTTCGGCATGATCACGGACGCCGAACAGCGTGGAGTGCTGCCGCCAGGCGGCACGATAGTGGAACCGACGTCGGGAAATACCGGCATCGGCCTCGCGCAGGTGGCCGCGGCGCGCGGCTACAAGCTCATTCTCTGCCTGCCGTCGCAGATGAGCGAAGAGCGAAAGCGCACGCTGATCGCGTACGGTGCGACGCTCGTGCTCACGGATCCCGAGCGTCGCATGCTCGCTGCGATCGAGGAGGCGGAGCGCATCCGTGACAGGACGGGCGCGTGGATGCCGAATCAATTCTCGAATCCGGCGAATCCGCGCGTGCACTATCTGCTGACCGGCCCAGAGCTGTGGGAGCAAATGGAAGGACGCATCGACGCATTCGTATACGGGTCGGGAACGGGGGGCACGATCAGCGGAGTGGGCAGGTACATCAAGGAGCGGTCGCCGAACACCGCGGTGATCTCGGTCGAGCCGGCGCGCTCGCCCGTGCTGAGCGGGGGAGAACGCGGCACTCACCAGTTCCAGGGAATGGGCCCCGGCTTCATTCCCGACAACTTCGATTGGTCCGTTGTAGATCGCGTCGAGACCGCGTGGGAGGAGGATGCATTTCCACTCGCACGGAGGCTCGCGAGCGAGGAGGGGCTGTTCGTCGGCATGTCCACCGGCGCGATCGCGTGGGTGGCGCTGCAGATCGCTCGCGAGCTCGGGCCGGGCAAGCGCGTCGCATGCATTTCGCCGGACTCCGGTGCCCGCTATCTGACCACGGCGCTCTTCGCGCCGGATTAGTGGACGCCGCCTCTCCTACTGCAGCTTGGAGATCAGCTTGAGCGCCTTCGGATCCGCCTTCGGATATTTCGGATCCATGTCCTCGAGCGTCGAGACGATCTTGTCGAGCACGAGATAGTCGCGCGCGTGCTTGCGATCCGAGGGGACGAGAAACCACGGCGCGTATTTCGTGCTGCACTTCCGAAAGACGTCGGCGTAGGCGCGCGTGTACTCGTCCCAGAGCTCGCGCTCATCGAGATCGCCCGCCTGGAACTTCCAGTTCTTCGACTCATCCGTGAGCCGATCGAGCAGGCGCACGCGCTGTTCCTCCTTCGAGATGTGGAGGAAGAACTTGAGAATCGTGACTCCGTTATCGGTGAGCATTCGCTCGAATTCGTTGATCTGCTCGTAGCGCTGCTTCCAGACCTTCTTGGGCACGAGCTTGTGCACGCGCACCGCAAGCACGTCTTCGTAATGTGAGCGATTGAAGATGCCGATCATGCCGCGCGCGGGAACCGCCGCGTGCACTCGCCACAGATAGTCGTGCGCGAGCTCGGCGTGCGTCGGCACTCTGAATGCCGTGACGTCGCACCCCTGCGGGTTCACCGAAGTGAAGACGCGCCGGATGGTGCCGTCTTTTCCTCCCGCATCGCGCGCCTGCAGCACGACGAGCAACGCCCGCTTCGACTCCGCGTACAAGGCGTTCTGCAGCTCGTCGAGCCGCACGCGGAGCTTGTCCATCTTCTTGTCCAGCACCTCGTCGTCCGCATCGAGCGAGCGCGGCGGGAGCGCCGCGCCATCGCCGAGCGAGATTTTGTCGTCCGGGTCGAGCGGAGTGAGCTTCATCGCACGGGACATGTGGAAGGCGAGCTAGAGAAGAGAGTTCAGACACATTAACCATTTCGCGGAGCCTGCGCGCCCACGGCGGCGCCTGCCTGCCCCCGGAAGTGGCCGAATTGTTCGCGCCAAACGGGCCCTCCGCGATGCTCTGTAGCGTACGATCTGCACAGACGGATCCGTTTGCTGCTTCCCCCCGTATACAACAG
>DATGDQ010000261.1:0-10498 GCA_035310785.1 Gemmatimonadaceae bacterium
CCTCCCCACCCGCTCGCGAATGCCGGCTCCCGCACGAGCGTCGGAATCGTCGCCAGATCTCCGACACTCATCTCCGTCAGCAGCCAGTTCCACCGCGCCCGGAAGCGCGCCGTCGAGAACATCGCGAGCTCGCGAGGCACCACGCGCTCAGCGTAGTGCTCAGAGAGCACATCCAGACACGCCGCCTTGAGCTCGGACGGTCGGTCCGGATTCACCACCCGCCCGAACCCGCGGTTCAGCACCACCTCTTCGCTCGCATCGAGCGAGCTCGCAACGATCGGCAGCCCGCACGCCAGCGCCTCGAGATACACGATTCCGAACCCCTCGCCGCGTCCCGGCATCACGTACGCATCGGCCAAACGATAATGATCCGCCTTCTCCTCCTCCGGCACGAACCCGGCGAACACCACGCGATTGCTCACGCCCAGTGACGCCGCCTTCGCCTCGAGCCGCCCGCGATCGTGTCCGTCCCCAACGACGAGATAGGAGATGTTCGGAATCTCGCGCGCGATGTCCGTGAGACTCTCCAGCACCTCATCGATCCCCTTGGCTCGCTCCCTTCCCGCCAGCCGGGCAACCGTGAGCATCACGGTGCGCCCACGCAGCCGGTATTTCCGCAGCAGATCCTCGCGCTTGGGCCCGACGCCGAATTGACGCGCGTCCACGCAGCATGGAATCACGTGCACGCGGGATGACTCCACTCCCGACCACTCCATGAAGCGGCGTTTCGTGTACTCGCTGATCGCCACCACGGCATCCACGCGATTCACGAGCTTCGCGGCGAGACCGCGCGGCGGCTTCCACGCCTCGATCCCATAGACCACGAGCAGGAGCGGCACGCGCTGCGCCGCCGCGGCCGCGGAGGCGATCGACAGCAGATTGATGTGGCTGCAGATCACGACGTCAAAGCGCTCGCTCATCACGGCGCGCATCGATTCGGCTACATAGCGGATCTTCCCGCCAGCGCTCCTCGTGCGAAAGTCGATCCGCTGTGGAACGCGCGGCGACTCCTCGAAGAGCAGCCGCGGTAGCGCAACGATCCTGGTGTACGCCGAATCGTTAGACAGCGACGTGAGAAGATCGCGATTGAACTGTGCGATCCCCCCCCGCCCTCCGAACGCATCCGTCAGGAACACCAGGGCTCGAGCCATCAAGCGTCCGCCTGTAAACGTATTTTGCCCAGCCTCGAAGCCCACGCTCCGGGCGCTGCGCACCATCTCCATCCAGCATCCACTCTCGCATCGGGACCGTGAAGCCCGTCTTCCGTCTCCGCAGCACCGCATTCGGCAGCGGGCGACTCGGCGTCGCGGAGAGCGCCCGCTTTCCTGCTCCGGGCGCGATCAGCCCGAGCGCCGCAACCTCGCGCCACAAGCTCCAGTCCACGAGTGGAACCCGCACCTCCACCGAGTGCGTCATCGATGCCCAGTCGGCATCACGCAAGAGCTGATTGCGCATGTACCACGTCGCTTCCAGCGCACTCACCTTCGTGCTTGGAGCACACAGAGTCAAGGTGTCATTGACGAGGTTCCGCATCATCGTCGTTTCGTGAGCGGATGTTTCCCCGCCATCTCTCAATATTCTTTCCACCTCCCATGGCAGAAAGACCGCTCGGCGCAACAGATACGCACCTGCGTAGTCGCCACCGTATTCGATCATGCTGGCGTATTTCGTCGAGGCAGAATGGGGTTGCACACGTGACACCCACTTCCGCATCACCTTTCCGATCGCATCGCGCGCCGGCAAGTGACCCACCAGCCGAACCATTCGCGGAATGTCCCTGAAGTCCGAGTAGCCCGCGAAGAGCTCATCGCCGCCCAGTCCACTGAGGGCTACCTTGAGCCCCGCCTCCTTCGCCGCACGCGCCACGAAGTAGCTGTTCACGCCGTCGATGGTCGGCTGATCCATGCGTTGCAGAAGATCCTCGAGGGCGTTCCTGAAGTCCGCGCGCGTGACCCAGATCGTGCTATGCTCCGCACCCAGCAGCTTCGCCACCGATTCGGCCGCCGGTGTCTCGTCGTGCACCGTGCCGCGATACTCCGCGAAGCCGAGGGTCACGGTGCGGAGCCGACCGCCCGCCTCCGCCGCCAGCGCGGCGAGCACCGTCGAATCGATGCCGGCCGAGAGGAACACGCCGACGTCGACGTCCGCCACGAGATGGTGTCTCACGCTGTCGAGCATCGCCGCGCGCAACCGCTCTGCCATCTCGCGCGCATCGATCTGCATGCGGTCCGCATCGGCCGCCGCGAGCATCGATGCGACCTCCGCGAACCTCCGCGGCGCGCGCGCACCGCTGCGATCGATCCACATGGTGTGCCCGGCAGGAAGCGAGCGGATGCCCAGATACATCGTGTGCGGGTCGGGCACGTGCCCCCACACGAAGAAGCCGCTGTGGCCCACCGGGTCGGGCCTCGTGTCTACGGAGCCTCCCGCGATCAGCGCCTTCACCTCGGACGCGACGCGAATGGAGCGGCCATCATCCGCATAGTAGAGCGGCTTGATCCCGAAGTGGTCGCGCGCGAGCAACAACCCCTTCTTCTTCTCGTCCCAGAGCGCGAAGGCGAACATCCCTCGCAGCTCGCTCATCATCGCCTCGCCCCTGTCCGCGTACAGATGCAGCAGCACCTCGGTGTCGGTGCCCGAACGAAAGCGAAACCCCCTGGCCTCGAGCGACGCGCGCAGCTCGCGATAGTTGTAGATCTCGCCATTGAAGGAGATCACGAGCGCACCGTCCTCCGTCTGCATCGGCTGCGCGCCCGCGTCGCTCGGATCGATGATCGCGAGCCGCCGGTGCGCGAGAGCGATGCGCGCATCGCTGCTCATCCACTCGCCGCTGCCATCGGGCCCGCGGCAGCGCATCCATTCGGAGGCCGAGCGCAGCGCGCCGGCGCCGACTGCTATACCGCGGTCGTCATACGCGTAGAGCGCCGCGATACCGCACATGTGACGCTCAATCCCTCGGTGCCGCGTGCTTGCCCGCCGTCCATCGTTCGCCGATGATGGACTCTATCGCCCGGCAATTCGCGTCCCGGTCGTGGTGCTCGAGCACGTACGCGCGACCACGCGCACCCATTGCGGCGCTCTGCGCGGGATCGTCGCTCCACGCGCGCAGCAACGCGGCGATTCGCGCACTCGCGCCCGACACGGCCGGATCGACCACGGCGCCGCCGCTCGAGTCGCGGATCGCATCCGCACTCTCGGAGCGCTCGGGGCCGACGAACAGCACCGGACGTGCCGTCGCCATGGACACGTAGCACTTGGTCGGTATCGCGATGCCGACGAATGGAGCGCCGAGTGTCACCACGTGAACGTCCGCAAGCCCATATACTGAGTTTATCAACTCCCGGGGATAGTAGTCGCGATACAAGAAGTTCTTGATCCCGTGCGTCGCAGCGAACGCCTCGATGCGCGCGCGCTGCGGCCCGCTGCCCACGAACAGAAAGAAGATCCGTGGATGATCGCGAAGCTCGCGCATGGTCTCGAGGAAATCGGTGAAGTCGTGTGCCAGCCCCGCATTTCCGATGGACGCCACCACGAACCTTCCCTCGAGCCCGAGCTCGCGCGCCAGCGAGCTCTCGGCACGCGGCGCGGGCGCGATCTCGCTGCCATCCACCCACACCGGAACCACGTGAACGCGCTCGGGATGCACACGCCCGGAGCCCGCGAGAATACGCTCGCGCATGTACGGCCCGAGCGCGATCACGAAGTCCGCGCCGTGATATCCCCGCCCGTTCGCCCAGAAGAGAAGCCGGCCGAGCAAGCTCGTGGCGCGCAGCATCCCCGCCGCGACCTCGGCCTCCGGATGCAGATCCATCGACCAGATCGCATACCGTCTCCCACGCAGCGCTCGGCCGAGCCAGCCGACGAACGAGAGGAGCGGCGGCGTGGTGAGAAAGATGATCCCGCGATACTTCCGGCTTCCGAGCGCGGCGCGCAGCGCCTGCAGATGGAAGGACGAATAATCGAGCAGCCGCCCGATCGTGCTGCCACGCCCATGCGACGTGCTGCGCACGCGCGTGATGCGCACGCCGTTGCGCTCCTCGAACGCCGCCGCCTGCATGCGCCCGGCGACGTACCGTCCCCGGCTCGTACAGATCTCCACCGGAAATCCCGCGGCCACCATGTGCTCGGCCAGATCGGTGAGATGGTGCGCGGTGGCTGCGACGTCCGGATAGTAATGCGCGTTGACGAAGAGAATCGGGGGCTCATCCGTCATTCGCATCTCTTCAACTGCTGTACACGAATCGAACCACTTTGGACGAATCGAACCCGATGAAGGCAGGGGCGTACTCGCCGTGCCAACGGATCCAATAGTAAGAAAAGCATGCGATGTTTGCGGGAGCGATGACGTCCTTGGACATCGCCGGGTTCGATTCGTTCAATTGGTTCGATTCGTGAACGCCGTTCCAATCCGATCGTCTACCGCAATCTCGCTACTGCTCGCGCAGGACTCGCGCGATGCGCTCCGAGGCGTGGCCGTCCCACAGATCGGGGATCGTGTGCTTCGACTTTCCCTTCTCGACCATGCGACCGGCGGCGCCCACGATGTCGCTCGTCCTGCTCGCGACGAGGCGGTTCATCCCCGACTCGATAGTGACCGGCCGCTCCGTGTTCGGGCGAAGCGTGAGGCACGGCACTCCGAGATAGGCCGTCTCCTCCTGTACGCCACCCGAATCCGTCATCACGATCGAGGCGACGCTCTCGAGCCCGAGAAAATCCAGATAGCCTGCCGGCTCGACGAGCTTCACCTCTCCGCTGAGCGACGCGAGCCCCATGTCGTCGATGCGTGCGCGCGTGCGCGGATGCACCGGAAACACCACGGGCCGGCTTCTCGCGACCTCTGCCAGGGCCAGCATGATCTCCGTGAGCGTCGCGGGATCGTCCACGTTCGACGGGCGATGCAGCGTCACGAGCGCGAAGTGATTCGGCTTCACGCCGACCGCCGCGCACGCGCGCTCGGGGTTCGTCTTCGGCAGCAGGCGAATGAGTGTGTCGATCATCACGTTGCCGACGAAGAATATGCGCTTCGGATCGACTCCCTCGTGCTTCAGATTCTCATCCCCGTCGCGTGACGGCGTGAAGAGATAGTCGGCGATCTGGTCCGTGAGGATCCGGTTGATCTCCTCCGGCATCGAGCGGTCGAACGAGCGAAGCCCGGCCTCGACGTGCGCGATCCTCACCCCGAGCTTCGTCGCGACGAGCGCGCAGGCGAGCGTGGAGTTCACATCGCCCACGACGACGAGCACATCCGGAGCGAACTTGAGGAGCACCGGCTCGAACGCCGACATCGCGCGAGCCGTCTGCTCTGCGTGCGTTCCGGAGCCGACGCTCAGATACGCGTCGGGCTCGGGAAGCCCGAGCTCCTCGAAGAAGACGTCCGACATCGCGCGGTCGTAGTGCTGACCGGTATGGACGAGAACCTGTTCAAAGGCGCCGCCCTCACGATTCATCGCGTGCATGAGCGCCGCGGTCTTCATGAAGTTGGGACGTGCGCCTACGACGTGCAAAACTTTCACGGGAGTCCGCGAAGTGCGTTGGTTGACGACGATTGTCTGCTGGTGAGCGCTGGCGCTAACGCAACTTCTCAGCCAACGGACTCCCGTGTCGCCGGCCGCTCCATGAGGGAGTAGGACGTGCGCACGTCCGCGATCGCGTGTCCACCCGCCCTGGGGCTCGAGAGCCACTTCTCGATGCTCGGCACGAGGATGCTCGCCAGCCGCTCGGCGCCGAACGGGCGCGAGCCTTCGCCGGAGCTGCACCAGATGCGGAGAACGTATGGCTCGTCGTCCGTCGGATTCGCGGTGGCGAGCATGTAGTCGAGCTTCCAGAGGCCGGCCGTGTGTCCGTACAGGCGACGGAGCGACAGCGAAGATTCGCGCTCCACTTCCACGCCCAGAAATCCGAACCCGACGATGCTCGCCGCCAGAATGGCGTTGACGTGCCGCAGCGACTCGGCCTCCTCGATCACGGACGTCAGCTCGCGCGCGTGGATCTGATCGCGTATCACGCGGCGCACGCGAACGATTCCCGATGCGAGTGCCGCACCCGCTTCGATGAACTCATTGTAGTCGAGCTGCCGAATGCCGTACATGAAGATCCCGGCCGACACGAGGCCGCCCGTGAGCGCCATGCCGATGAGCGCCGGCGGCGGAGCGAAGGCGAGCAGCAGGCCGAGCGCGGCGAAGCCGCCCGCAACCAGGCAGAGAACGAACGACGCGCGTGCCGGCGTGAAGCCGAGCGCGAGCAGTCTGTGGTGAATGTGGCGTGCGTCGGGAGAGAAGATCGGAACGCCCCGCAGCCAGCGCCGCAGAATCGAGACCGAGACATCGAGCAGCGGCACCGCGAGCGCGAAGAGCGGAATCGCGACGAGCACCGCCGTGGCGCTCTTGATCGAGCCGTGCATCGACAGAACGGCGAGCATGAAGCCGATGAACAGGCTGCCCGAATCACCGAGGAAGATGCGCGCAGGGCTGAAGTTGTAGCGAATGAATCCGAGTAGTGCGCCGATGAGCACCAGCGAGACCGTTGCAACCTCGAGATTGCCGAGCACCGTTGCGGCGGCGAACACGGTCGAGAGCGCGACGACCGCGATGCCCGTTGCGAGTCCATCGAGACCATCGATCAGATTGAACGCGTTCGTGACGGCAACGATCCACAGAATCGTGAGTGGAATCGAGAGCCAGCCGAGGTGGAGCACCGAGGAGCCGATGCCCAGGATCTCGATGCGGAAGCCGAGCTTGGCGACGATCAGCGCGGCGATGCACTGCGCGACGATCTTGGCAACCGGCCGAATGCGCCGAATGTCGTCGACGAGCCCTGCGCCGAAGAGCACCGCTCCGCCGAGGACGAGCGCAATGGCGAAATTGTGCCATGCGGGCGTCAGCGCATTGCGCGCGGGACTGAAGAGCAGCGCGCTGACGATGCCGAGCATCGTCGCGATGAAGACGGCGACGCCTCCGAGCCGGGGTACCGGTCGGTCGTGAAGATGGCGCGTGTCGTCGGGTGAATCGAGCAGGTGCCAGCGCTTCGCCCCGCTGATCACGAGCGGCGTGATGATGGCGGCGGACAGCGCGGCAACGAGGAAGGCGATTACCAACGGCAGCGTCAACGAGTCAACCGGCCTGGGAAAGTTGTGTGCGCGATGGCTACCGCGCGTTCTGCACAAAAGCCCTGTGCAGATCGATAGTCAAGGAGATGTCACGTAAATCGCTGTAACTATCACTATAGACAACCGAGGGTGCCCATAGGCAACGCGCGTCCGGGCGCGGTGTGGCGAGAGCGTGTTACGCGGATTTGATGCGAAACCCTGCCTGGGCGAACATGAGCAGCGCGCGCGTACGCTCGCGCGCGCGCTTGGCGAAGAGCGGATCCTGCGGGTCGGCCAGCTCGAGCTCGACCACCCCGTGCGCGTCCATGCGCGCGTGCACATCCCGGACGACCTCCAGGGGAACGCGCGCCGGTTGCGTGCCGAAATGGACTATGTACTGCACACCACGAGTGCCTGCAATGGGACGCGCGGATGTATCGGGCGCGATTCCTACGAAAACGTAGCGTGGAAAGAGCGGCTGAAAACCCGAACGCGAGCGTACCAGCGGGAGCAGGGTGTGAAAATGCTGGCGGCGAAGATTGAGCTCCACCCACCGCTCCGCACGCGCCTTCGTGTAGACCAGTTGCCAGGAAGCATCGCCGAGCGGCGGCGTGTCGGCGTGGTGCATGTCTCTGATGTCATCCACAACGAAGGGGACGTGCAGCTGGCGCTCGCGGAACCCGAAACCGCCTCCGCCCGGGTGGCGGCTTCTGCGAGGGTGATACGAATGACTAGAAGAACTCATCTGACGAGTCAATCGACCGCGGACAAAAAAGGCATCGATTCGGTCACGGAACGAGGAACGCCGGCTGACGCTCGTTGCCGGAGGTCCCGACGACCTTGAGCGGACTCGTGTCGCCCGCGCCCGTATATACGAAGATGTCTCCGCTGCCCGCCGTCACGCCCGACACGACGAGGCATTGGGTGCTGGTGCACTCGGGATCACCGACGTCCGTTCCGCCCGTGACGTAGTCGGAGACCGTGCCCCCTGCCACATCGATCTTGTGGATGGTCGTGCGATCGTGCCCGTCGACGTAGAAGACGCTGGCGCCGTCCGCGCCCCAGCTTCCGCTGAAGGCGCCGTTCGTCTCGTGCGTCAGCTGCACCGCGGTGCCACCCGCCGCCGGCATGATGTAGAGCTGCGACACGCCGGTGCGCGGAGAATTGAACAGAAGCTTCGAGCCGTCGGGGCTGAATCGCGGATGGGATTCCGGCGTGAACTCGTCGGAGCCCGTCGACAGTTCCGTCGGGTTGCTTCCATCCGCGGCCATGGTCCACAGCCGCGAGGTCGACGTGCGAAGGCTGACGAAGACGACGGTGGCTCCGTCCGGACTCAACGAGGGCTGAATGTCCGCGGCGGGATTGTTCGTGAGCCGCTGAATGTCGCTGCCATCGTTCTTCGCGCTGTAGATCTCCGGGTTCGACGCTCCATCGCGATAGCTCGTGAAGACGATGCGACCATGGGCGCTCCGCGGGTCGATATCGCCGGCGACGGAGCCAGGAAGCACGGCCGCCGTGCCCTTGTGATAGGTGAAGAGCTGGTCGCTCCCGTTCTCGTTGGAGACGTACACGAAGTCGGGAATCTGGCTGAGCGGGTTGGGCTTGGTGCTGTCCGAACAGCCCATCGCTGCGGCAAGCGCCGCGACTCCGAGCGCGCAATACACTCTGCTCATACGGTTGCTCCGTGAAGCCCTGGCTCGAGCGTAGACTTGAACAACTCCCCGACGTGTACGAGCTCCGCGGGGCCATGACGAAAGGAGAACAGGCGTGCGCCGGCCACGAGGCGCCGTAGGCCGGTGAAATGCTCGCGGCTGAAGCGATCCCCGAGCATCACCCACGGAGACTGTCGCACGAGCAGCATCAGGGCCTCGGATTGGCCGCACTCGCGCAGGTGGCCGTCGTTCCCCTGCGTGATGAAGACGAGCGCTGCCAGCTCCGCTCGAGACGATTTTTCTGCGTGCCAGGGCATGCGTTGTCGAACATCGCCCGGGATCCGGCGACTCGATTGTCCCTGAAGCTCGGGGAAGAACCCTTCGAGCGAGGCGCTGACGAGCAGCGGCGAACGCCAGCCATGCACGATGGCCCGTGGCTCCGCGGGCTCGAGCACCACGCCGTCATCGCCGAGGAGGCTCCATCCCGCGCGCGCGAGCGCGAAGGCGAGCGTGGACTTTCCGCTCCCGCTTTCGCCAATGAACACGACGGCGCGGCCGAGGGAGTCGACCACGCCGCTCGCGTGCACAAAATATCGGTTTCTCTGGCGCAGCCGGAGTATCGCTCCCGTGCGAGCGAGAGAGCGGCGCGTGGCGGGCAGCGCGGTGCCATAACCGGAGCCGCGAACGAGACGGCCATTCACTACGGAGAGCTCTGCGCCGTTGCGGAGATCGCGAAGGCGCGTGCTCTCTCCATCTACGCTGCTGCCCTCGATTTCATCCATCCGCCAGCGCGTTTCACGGCTATCCTGCGACGAGAACGAATGCGGAGTAGACACTCAGCACGGAATCGGATTTCCGAACCCGTCAAAGCACTGGGACGACTGCAGAAAGAGCAGCGACAGGGCCATGGGTGACGCCGTCTGCGTCACCGTGGTGAGCGTCGACTGCGCCTCCAGGACGGGCCTGATCCATTCGCGGCGCTTTTCACGAGTCTCTTCGTTTCGCATGTCGATCACTCCGGGCGCGTGGACTGCGGGCGTCGATGGTTCGCGTCGCGTCATGGCGAAGTCGCTCCGATCGTATAGCTCACGGAGGACCACCTGGAAGTGAGAGTGGGAGCATTGTGGGTTCCGCGCGTCAATCGGTTGCCGAACCAGAAGTACTGCGGCTTCGCGACCGCGGCCGGAGCCGCAGGAAGCGAGGCGTACGGCACGTTCACGATCTTCACACCGTCGGCGTAGGCCACCACGCTGTCGTGCGCGAACTTCCTGATGCGCCACGTCGTGGTCGTGGCAGGGTTCACCACACCCGACCCGTTCGTAACGAAGGCATTACCGCTCTGGACGAAGCCCGCCGAGGCACTCGCGATGCCGAATGCGATCGCCTTGACGCCATCCTGCATTCCGAAGGTGACCGACGGCTGCCCCGCCACGAGCCCAGAGTCGGTGAGCGTTGCTTCCATGAACGCGCTATCGGATGTGCCCAGCGAATCGCTTCGATAGTAGATCAGCGTGTCCGTCGTGCCCGGAGGCGCAGACGGACTCTTGGTCTGGATTCGGAGGCAGTTCGTCACGCCTGTGCCTGCACAAACAGGTCCCACGATCGACGTGTCGAACACGGCCGACCCGCGGACGCGCCAATCGGGCTCGCTTCGCAAGTCCGCCAGTCCGGTGCCGACACGGTTGGGGAGCGAATCGCCGAAGTAGGTCACGGACCATCGCGTGTCGTTGGGCTGCACGAAGGCGGCGCTCACGGACACGCC
>DATGDQ010000262.1:0-4482 GCA_035310785.1 Gemmatimonadaceae bacterium
CGCCCGATGCTCGGGCGCGGATTCGTGCCGGAAGAGGGGACAGGGCGAAACGCGCATCCCGTTACCGTGATCAGCTACACGGAATGGAAGGATCGCTTTCGTGGTGATCCGTCGATCATCGGCAAGACGCAGCAATACAACGGGGTGACGCACGTGATCGTGGGCGTCGCTCCTCGAGGATTCATCGGAACGTTCGTCGGCTACTCGATGCAGTTCTACGTCCCGACATCGATGCAAGCCGCGTTCGACCCGAGCGGCTACAAGCTCGAGGATCGCGGTGCGCGCTGGATCGAGGGATTTGCGCTCCTCAAGCGGGGCACCACGCTCGATCGGGCGCAATCCGAAATTTCTGCCACGGCCGCGCGGCTCGCCTCCGACTATCCCGATCAAGACCGCGGACACGGCGTGCGCCTGCTGCCGCTCTGGCGCGGGACGTTCGATGGCGCGCAGAACCTGATGCCGACCCTTCGCATCGGGCTCGCGGTGGCCCTCTTTGTTCTGCTCATCGCCTGCGCGAATGTCGCGAATCTGCTGCTCGTGCGCTCGTTCGTCCGTCGACATGAGATCACGGTGCGACTCTCCCTCGGCGCGGGGCGTCTCCGCCTGATCCGCCAGCTCTTCACGGAGGCGCTACTCCTTTCCGCCATCGCGACGGGGTGCGCCGCGCTGCTCGCATATTGGCTGCGCGACGCGCTCACGCTGTTCTTCCCATCGCAGGGCGGCGTCACGTACACCTTTCGGGGGGACTTCGATTGGCGCGTATGCGTGTTGAGCGCGACGATCGGGATCGCGTCGGTGATCGTGTTCGCCGCGGTGCCGGCGCTGCACTCGAGCCGCGCCGATCTCTCGGCTGCGCTCAAGTCCGACTCGCGGAGCGCGTCGGGGCCGCGCGATCGCTCGAGCCTGCGCGCTGCACTGGTCGTGTTCCAGGTTGCGCTCAGCTTCGTGCTCCTCGTGGCTGCGGGACTCGTGCTCCGCAGCCTGCAGAGCATCAGCGCAGCCAATCCCGGCTTTTCGACCGATGGAGTGCTCAGCACCTACATCAACCTGTTCGCGGCAGGCTACGACACCACGCGCGCGAAGACGCTCGAGGATCGGCTGTTGCAGCGCATCAGCTCGATTGGAGGAGTGGACACCGTCGCACTCGCCCGAAGCGTTCCGTTCTCGACTCGCCCGTACGACAGCGGGCCGATCGCAGTGGATGGTTTCGTCCCGAAAGCCGACGAGCAGCCCGCCGCGAGCTACAACTCCGTGAGTCCCGGCTATTTCGCGACGCTTGGAATCGATCTGGTCTCGGGACGCGACTTCACCACCGCAGACAACGAAACATCGGAGCCCGTCGCGATCGTGGGTGAAACAATGGTCGGGCAGTTCTGGCGAGGCGAGAATCCGATTGGCAAACGCCTGCAGGTGGGAGGACGGTGGCGGAGGATCGTGGGAGTGGCGAAGAACGTGAAGTTCGAATCGCTGCTCGATGAGCCGCGGGCGCTCTTCTATCTCCCACTGCGACAGAATTTCGCGACGGCGGGCGCCATCTTCATTCGGACTCGGAAGTCTCCCGACGCGCTGAGCCCGATCCTCGCTCGCGAGATACATGCGCTCGACCCCCGTCTCGCGCCATACGAGGTGTTCACGATGCGCGAGCAGGTGCGGCGTGCGACTTCCTCGCAGCGCATCGCGGTCACGCTGCTCGCGATGTTCGGCGTGCTCGCCATGTTCCTCGCGGGGATCGGTCTGTACGGCACAATGGCGTACGCGGTCTCGCAACGAAGGCGCGAGCTCGGGCTGCGCACCGCACTCGGAGCGGCTCCTTCCAAGCTGCTCGGACTCGTGCTCTCGCAGGGACTTCGACTGACCGCAATCGGCATTTTTCTTGGCGGGCTGGTCGCATTCGCGTCGACGCGCCTGATCGCGTACATGCTGTACCAGGTGAGTCCGCGCGATCCGGATGCGTTCGTCGCCGCCCTGGTGGTCATGATGCTTGCTGCGCTGCTCGCGTGTTTCGCTCCGGCCTGGCGCGCCGCGCGAACGGATCCCGTGACCGCACTGCGCTGAGCGCGAGGCGCGCCACTCCGCACACGCGTGGCCGCTCCAGTAGGTTCAGCGTGGCCTGGGCTACCTGAAAGGACGGTTGCGTACCCGCCCACCCCGCTCTCATCTTCCGAGGTTCACACCCCCGGAGACATGAACCATGCGCACCGTTGTTATCATGCGGCGTTCCTTCGCCGTTGTTGCCGTGTTGGCACTCCTTCCCGCAGCATCGGTCGCGCAAGCACCCGATACGGCCGCAGTTCCGAAAGTGGGAATGCAGGCGCCGGAATTCTCCGGCCCCGCGTCCACGCGGTATGGTCTGCTGAAGAATCCGCTCCATCTGTCCGATCTGCGCGGCAAGACCGTCGTGCTGGCGTTCTTCCCGAAATCGCGCACGTCGGGATGCACTGTGCAGATGGAGGCGTATCGCGATCGCTATGAGAAGCTCTTTGCCGGCGGCAAGGGTGTCGTCGTCGTCTCGATCAGCGCGGACGCCGATACCACTCAGCAGTCGTGGGCGCGCGACGCGAACTTCCCGATGGTCTTCGTGAGCGACTCGAGCGGTGCGATCGGGAAGACGTACGGCGTGTTCCTTCCGAAGTACCACATGGACAATCGCGTCGCGTTCGTCCTGTCGCCGGAGGGCAAGATCACGTATCGCGCAATGCCGTTCAAGGAAATGACGGAGGGTGCATACGGTGAGCTCGCGTCCGCCGTGGCGAGCGCCTCGCACGCCACGACCGCCGGGAGCCGTTGAGGGGTCGCGCCGCCCGTCTGCATGCGCGCACCACGTCCAGGCGCGCGTCTGCCGGCACCGAGGATTCGGGCCGGACGGCGGCGCATGGGCTGCTCCAGGCGGCCGAGCGCGATTTGCAGCAGGTGGTGCTCGACATCCACGACGGGCCGGTACAGGATATTTTCAGTGCGCTGTCGCAGGTGCACCTGCTGCGCATTCGCCCCGAGCTGCAGGCGGGCGAGGCGTCGATCGGACTCCGGCGCGTCGCCGCGGCCCTCGAGCGTGCGCTCGGTGAGATTCGAAGCTTCATCGGCGCATTCCGGCCGCCCGAGTTCGAGCGCCGGCCGGTGGGTGCGATCATCGAGGGGCTGATCGTGCAGCACGAGTCGATCACCGGGAATACCGTCGACCTCGAGCTTGCCGAGGATCTGCCCGAGATATCGGTCTCGCTCAAGATCGCGATCTATCGAATCTTGCAGGAGGCGCTCGCGAACTCGACTCGGCACGCGCAGGCGACGGAACAATCCGTTCGCATGGTGGTGGAAGGAAAGGAGCTCGTGCTCGAGGTGCGCGATGATGGCCGCGGATTCGATGTCGCCGGCGTCCTCGAGAGTGAGAGTGATGTCGGCGTGACGGGCGGGCACTTCGGACTGCGCGGCATGCGCGACAGGGTAGCGATCATGAACGGAACGCTGGAGATCGACTCCGGCGCAGACGGCACGAGCGTCGAAGTCAGATTTCCCATCCAGTGACAGAAGGTTTTCTCGCGATGACGTCCTCGGTGATGAGATGATACGCGTGATGCTGGTGGACGATCATCCACTCGTGCTCGAGGGGCTGCGCGCGATGATGGACGCCGAGCGCGACATCCAGGTCGTGGCGACGACGACCGAGGGCGAGCGCGTGCCCGAGCTCGTGCGGCTGCATCGCCCGGACGTGGTCGTGCTCGATCTGGAGCTCGGCACCACGAATGGCTACGAGGTCCTGAAGAAGCTGCGCAGCGATCAGACGCAGATTCGTGTGCTGGTGCTCACGGCGTACGGCGATGGCGAGTCGATGCGCGCAGCGCTCGAGCATCAGGCGGATGGCATTGCGCTCAAGACCGACTCGCCCGCGCGCACCGTCGATGCGCTTCGTGCGGTGCATTCGGGAGTGCTCGTGTTTCCGCAGGCCGCGAAGCGCTGGATGCGGAAGACGAACGAGCGCGCCATCGCGGGACCAGGCTCGCTGAGCGATCGTGAGCGCGAGGTATGGGCGCTGCTCGCGGCGGGACTGTCGAACGGCGTGATCGCGACGCAGCTCGGCGTCAGCGCCAGCACCGTCAAGTTTCACACGCAGAACCTCTTTCAGAAGTTGGGTGTGAACAACCGCACGGCCGCCGCGGTGGAGTACGAAAAGCAGATCCCGGCGGCGGCGCGTGTTCGGGAGAAGCTGGTCTAGACTCCCGGGTATCTGCGAACGGCGGCACACGAATCAGACCAATCAAACGAATCGAACCCGACGAGGGCGGATCACGTCATCGCCTTCTCGAAATCTGTTGTCTCTATCCATCCCGGTCCGGTAGCGTCCACGATGCCGACCCATCCGGCACGAACCCCGCAAACGCGTTAGCAGTTGAGCAAAGAACGATGACTGGAGGAAACGAGTACCCTCTCCTTCAGCGCCGGGTTCGATTCGTTCAGATTGGCCTGATTCGTGTACCGCCGTCGCCGTCC
>DATGDQ010000263.1:0-4139 GCA_035310785.1 Gemmatimonadaceae bacterium
CTGTCATGCTCGATGAGATCCGGACGTTCGTCGTCCTGGCCGAGGCAGGTTCGTTGCAACGGGCCGCCGAACGCCTGTTCCTGACGCCATCGGCAGTCACACGGCAGATCCAGCGCCTCGAGTCAACGCTGAAGATGCCCCTGCTCGATCGTCGTGTGAAACCGGCGCGGATTACGCGCGAAGGCCGCACGGCGCTCGACAGCGGTCGACAGATGCTGCGCATCATGGACGATCTGAAGGCGACCGGTTCCAAGGACGCCGAGCCAAGCGGAATCTTCCGGATTGGACTCTCACATGCGCTCGCGCAACCGAGCCTCGTCGCGTCGATCCAGCGCTTGACGAGTCGGTTCACCCGACTTCAACCGGTGCTGAGCACCGGTCTCAGGCAGCAGCTCATAGAGCAGCTGCGGACCGGCGAGCTCGATATAGCACTGGCGTTCCTCTCCGCTGACGACACGCCGCCCGGCGATGTGGCCAGCAGCGTCCTGGCTACAGAACGTCTGGTACTGGTCAGGGCGAGAGGGCCGCAACCGCGCACACGGCGCAGTAGCAAGTCGAAAGATCGCGATCTCGACGCACGCTGGGTGCTCAACCCGCCGGGGTGCTTCATTCGTCAGTCACTCGAGGCGAGGTTGCGCGAACTCGGCTCTCCGTTCGAAGTCGCCGCCGCGATCAACAATATCGACATGCAAGTGTCTCTCGTGGCGAGCGGAATCGGCCTCGGGCTCATCCCCGCGCGATTTCTCGCCTCGCATCCGAAGCGCCGGCGGCTGGAGCGAATCACGCGGTCCGGCGTCAGCATTGAGGCGTCGATCGTGTTCATCCAAGGCAGCCATTTGGGCCGGCTCGAACCCGCGGCGACATTTCTCCAAAAAGAGCTTCGGGACCATTTCGCCGAGCGCGAGGTTCGTTGATCGCGACGAGCTCAACTCGCTGGCAGCGGCGGATCATCGCCTGCGATATACGTCCTCGCGTCTGACAGGAGCTGCCGCAAACAGTGGATTGTCGACGCGCCCGCGGTGCATTCAAGACAAACGGTCCCCACGCGTCATTCGCGCGGGGACCGTTCAAGGACGAGATCGGCTGCCGAGAGCGGGTCCAGATTCCCGTGAATCCGAACAGATCAATGACCTGAAGAGCGGGCGACCGGACTCGAACCGGCGACGTCCAGCTTGGGAAGCTGGCATTCTACCAACTGAATTACGCCCGCAATCGAGGCGCGACACGCCCCGTCGTCAGCGCGCGATCCCGCTGCGCGCCGCCGACGGTGAAGATTTAGCGGTCGCGGAAAGGGGCGTCAACTGCCTTCCTCACTCTCCGCGTGCCTGCATCACTTCGAGAAGACGAACACCTGGCCAGCATCCGTGAACGTCAGCGTGGGCAGCGAAGCCGTCGCGATCACCGAATCGCCCGTCGATGCGTTGCGAATGACCACGGAGTTTCCGCTGACCGTGTACGTTCCCGTGCTCCCGGAGCTGTCGGAGACCGTACCCGAGCTCGTGGTCTTGGAGCTGTGGAAGAGCAGCTTGTACGACTTGTCCGACCGCAGCGACAACGTTCCGTCGTTGAAGACCACGATCTCGGCGCTCGTGTTGACGACGGTATCGGGCGGCGCCTTGCCATCGACCGATTGCAACGCGTAGTCGCCAACCACGGCGGGCTGCGGTGATGTCGTGCTGTCACTGCCGCACGCGGCGAGGCCAGCGAGCATGACGACACCGCATAGTGCGGTGACGAAGTTACGCGACCTGCTCGAACCATCGTGCGAAGCGCGCGGCGCCGTGACGCGGGGTTGCAACACGTGAGACCTCCATTCGTTCGTTCTGACTCTATGTCCATCCGGACTGTGCAGGAGTGCACGATCCGCGCCGCCGGGAGCTCGAGTTCAGGCGGTGGATATCGGATCGGAGCTGTCGCGCGCGGACGCCACGGGTAGCCCCACCGTGACGCTGACGGCGCGAGGAATCGTGAGCACGAAGGTCGTCCCCGCTCCCAGGACGCTTTGCGCCACGAGATCGCCGGACATGCTCCGCGCGAGATCGCGCGAGATCGCGAGTCCCAACCCGACACCCTGCTGGCTCACGCCGGTCAGGTGCCGGTCGATCTGCACGAACGGCTCGAAGATCTTCTCGAGCTTGTCCTCCTCGATGCCGCGTCCCGTGTCGCGAACGGCGATGGCGACCGGCTTCGCATTGCCGTTCGAGCCTCCCACGTCCGCGTCACACACCACCGTCACCTGCCCTCCCTCGTCGGTGAACTTGCACGCGTTCGAGAGCACGTTCAGCAGGATCTGCTGCAGCTTCTCGGCATCCGCGCGCACATGCAGGCGTGGATCGCAGCGCGGAAAGACGTAGGTGATGCCCTTTGCGTTGAATTGCGGCGCCATGAGCGTGTCGACGTTCTCGAACACCGCTGCAAGCGCGACATCGCGGATGTGCAGATCGAGCTGGCCACTCTCGATCTTGGCGAGATTGAGAATGTCGTTGATGAGCGACAGCAGATGCTGCCCACTCTTCTTGATGCGGCGGAGATCCTCCCGCTGCGCCTCCAGCAGCGGCCCGCGAATCTCGAGCGCGAGCAGATCGACGTACCCTCCGATGGCATTCAACGGGGTGCGCAGCTCGTGCGACATCGTGGTCAGGAACAGCGACTTGGCGCGATTCGCTTCCTCCGCGCGAGTCGTCGCCTCCTCGGCGAGCGCGGTCTGCTGCTGCAGCCTCTCGACGGTGGATCGCAATTCCTCGGACTGCATCTCGAGCTCGGTCGCCTGCTCCTGCAGGTGCGACTGCTGAGACTCCATCTCCACCGCCTGTTCCTGCAGTTGCTGGTTCTGCAGCTCCAGCTCGACCGTGAGATCACCGAGCTTTCGATTCGTGTCGGACAAATCCCTGTTCTGCGCATCGAGCAGACGAGCCGCATCGGCCTGCGCGTTCGCGAACCGCGTGAGGAGCGTGTTGAGCATCAACGCGATCAGTATCGCCACGATGGTTCCGGCGATGACGATGACCTTGACGATCAGATAGCGGCGATCGGAGTATGCGATGCGCTCATCGAGCAACGCTTGCTGACGCGCCGCAATGTTCCGGAGCAGCGCGCGAACGACGATCATCTTCTGTTGGCCGACATGCGTGTCGACCTCGGCGCGGGCCGCGGCCGACCCCTTCGTGCGCATGATCGCCATCGTGTTCGCGAGCTCCGCGACCTTGGCGCCGATCGCACTCGACAGGGAGTCGAGCTTCGCCCTTTGAGCCGTGTCGCTGCCCACGAGCGTCCGCAGCAGCACCGTGTCGGCGCCGATGTGGTTGAGAGCCGAGTGATACGGTTCGAGGTACTGCGCATCCGCCGTAATGATGAAACCTCGTTGACCCGTCTCGGCGTCCGTGACGTCCTGGAGAACCGCTTGCGTCGCTTCGATGGCGCGATGGGTGCCGACGACACCAGCGCGAGCCGCGCGTGTAGCCGCGAGGGCTCCGTATGTGAACAGGCCAAGGAGAAGCACGATCCCGGCGATTCCGCCGATGGCACCAATGCGCTGCGCGGTGGTGAGTCGCACACCGGCGGCAGGCAGCGCGCGAACGGAGCGGCCGCTGCGGCGATCCTGCGGTCCTGAACGCAGATCTGTCACGGCGTCCTCGCGCGAGCAGGGCTTTCGAGGATTACGGAAATGCGAATGCGCACGCCACGACTGGTGAAGGCCGGCGATCGCTACTAGTTGCGCAAAAACTATACGGCGCGGAGAGTTGCGGCAAATGGACAGGCGCCGACACCGGGACGCCTGCGCGAAAGACCCGGCTCGAGCGAATCTTGACGCGAGCTCATCTACCTGCGCTCAGGTCGAGACGCGAGATTTGGGTGCCCCCACTCTTCCGAGTCATTCTCAACAGCACGACGACCAATGCAAACTCCCTCACCGATCACCCTCGAAGGATACGGCGTTCGCCTCGAGCCTCTTGCCTTCGCCCATGCGGAAGCCTTGAGTGCTGCAACATCGGACGGCAGGCTTTGGGAGCTCTGGTTCACGTCCGTGCCCGAGCCTTCGCAAACGCAGAGCTACATCGCTGCCGCATTGGAGGGTCAACGCGCGGGAACCATGCTCCCGTGGGCGGTCCGCGAGCTCTCGAGCGGCAGCATCGTTGGAA
>DATGDQ010000264.1:0-5081 GCA_035310785.1 Gemmatimonadaceae bacterium
CAGGCCGTGAACGAGGGCGCCTACCACTACATCCAGAAGCCGTTCGTCAACGACGAGATCATCGCCATTCTTCGCCGCGCAGTCGAGCATCGCCAGCTTCGCGTGGAGCACCAGACGCTCAAGCAGGAGATCAAGCGGCAGGGACAGAACGGCGTGAGTGCACCGGTGGGTCGGAGCAAGGCGTGGCTCTCTGTGCTGCGGCTCGCGGAGACCGTCGCACCCACCGATTCCATCGTGCTGATTCAGGGCGAATCGGGAACGGGCAAGGAAGTCATCGCCCGCTACATCCACGATCTGTCGCAGCGCACGGATGGAACGTTCAACTCGATCAATTGCGGCGCGCTTCCCGAGAGCCTGCTGGAGAGCGAGTTGTTCGGGCACGTGAAGGGCTCGTTCACGGGCGCCGTGAAGGACAAGCGCGGCCTCTTCGAAGCCGCGTCGAAGGGCACCTTCTTCCTCGACGAGATCGGCGAGACCACACCGTCCACGCAGGTGAAGCTCCTCCGCGTGCTGCAGCAGCGCGAGGTGATCCCGGTGGGCGGCACCGAGCCGATCGCGATCGACACGCGAATCCTGGCGGCGACCAATCGCGATCTCGAGGAGGAGATGAAGAAGGGCTCCTTCCGCGGCGATCTCTTCTACCGTCTCAACGTCTTCGCGCTGCATCTCCCGCCGCTGCGCCAGCGCCGAGACGATGTGCCGCTGCTGATCGACTCGTTTCTGAATCGCGGCGCGCTTCAGAATGGCGGCGAGCCCAAGCGCCTCTCGAGCGACGCGCTCGATGCGATGCTCGCATACTCGTGGCCTGGAAATGTTCGCGAGCTCGAGAACGCGCTCGAGCGCGCGATGATTCTCTCGACGGGCGCGGAGATCCAGGTCGCAGCGCTCCCCGAGCGCATCACCGAGCGGAAGCCGGAGCCGCTCATCTCGGACCGGCCCGCGAGCGCCAATCCCGCACTCGATGTGATCGAACGGGCGTACATCATGTGGGTGTTGCAGTGCGAGGGCGGCAACAAGAGCCGCGCAGCCGACATTCTCGGAATCGATCCCTCCACGCTCTACCGGAAGCTCTCCCGCTACGGAGTCGCGGACGCGTGACGCACTCTCTCCGCCCGACGCCTTCGTCCTTCCGGCTCATCGATCCCGCGCGCAACGCTCCGGCCACTGACGCGTCCTCTGTTCAGCCAGTCATGACTACCGCCGTCACGCCGACTCCCGCTCGCCCGATTGAGGGGACCAGCGCTCCGCCAGAGCTCGGACCGCTGAAGCTTCGCGCATCGCTCAAGACCGAGATGATGTTCAGCCTCGCCGTCCTCGGCACCGCTGCGCTCTCGCTCGCCGCGCTCAATGCCTTCGTTCTCGAGACGCTGACGCTGAGCAAGGAAGGGCCGATCTATCTGGCGCTGCTCGTGCTCGCGGACATTCTGATCTTCGTCGCCTTTGGCGCGTACAAGATTCAGGGCCTCGTGCTGGACCCGCTCGACAGCGTTGTCGAGACGACGGAGGCGATCGCCGAGGGCGATCTGTCGCGCCGCGTGCCGCGCACCGGACCCACCGAATTCTCGCGGCTCGCCCGCAGCATCAATCGCATGACTGCGCGCATTCTCGAGGAACAGGCGCAGCGCACGCATCTCGAGAAGGTCGCCAGCGTCGGACGTCTCGCCGCCGGCGTGGCTCACGAGATCGGCAACCCGCTCGGCGCCATCGGCGGCTATGCGCACATCCTGCGCAAGAGCTCCGTGCTCGACAGCGATGCGCTCGACGCGGTGGCCGGCATCGAGCGCGAGAGCGCCCGCATCGATCGCATCATGCGCGGGATGCTCGAGTACGCGCGTCCGCGCCGCCGCGTCACGTCTCGCATCGATCTCAACGTCACGGTGAACGAGGTCATTCAGCTACTGCGCGATCAGGGCACGCTTCGCGAGGTATCGCCGGAGGTTGCGCTCCAGAACGGCCTTCCGAAGCTCGTTGGCGACGCACACGAGCTGGAGCAGGTGCTGGTCAATCTGATGTTGAACGCGGTCGACGCGATGCACGGGCACGGCAAGGTGTGGATCGTAACGCAGTCCGTCGCCTTCGACGATGTCACGGGAAGAAACGGGCGACGCAACAACGATCCCGACGGCTTCGACATCGCACGCGAGCAGAGCGCGCGGGTTCGTGCGTGGCTGAACAGTGTCGGGGAGCCCCAGCAGATTCTCAAGCTGATAGTCGCAGACTCGGGTCCCGGCGTTCCGATCACGGAGAGCGAGCGAATCTTCGATCCGTTCTACACGACGAAGGAGCCGGGCCGCGGCACCGGGCTCGGTCTCGCCGTCGTCTCGCGCATCGTCGAAGGGCTCGGCGGCACGATCTGGGTACGCCAGGCGCGCGAGGGCGGTGCGGCGTTCATGATGTACTTCCCCGTGCCTGACGACTCGGCCGGCTCCGACGAGCGCGCCGCAGGCACCACTACCTCGCGCCCATGAAGATCCTCGTCGTGGACGACGAGCCGGGACTTCGCCAGACTGTCTCCCGGATCCTGGGGGCGGAGGGACATTCGGTCGGCACCGCTTGCGAGGGCGAGGAGGCTCTGAGCAAGCTCGCCAGCGAGGATGTCGACCTCGTGCTGTGCGATCTGCGCATGCCGAAGATGGACGGGCTCGAGTTCATCGAGCGCTACACCACGGGCGGCGGGCACGCGCTCGTGATCGCGATGAGCGCGTACGGCGACTCGGACACGGCCATCGCGGCGATGCAGAAAGGCGCCTACGACTACGTGCAGAAGCCGTTCCGGGCGGAAGAGGTCGTGTTGGCCGTGCGCAAGGCGGCGGAGCGCGAAAAGCTGAGAGCGAAGGTGGAGGAGCTCGAGGACCAGCTCAGCACCATTCGCGGTGCGGACGCGATCATCGGGCACAGTCCATCGATCCGTGCCGCGCTGGAGATGGCGCGCAAGGTGGCGCGCCATCCGTCCACGGTGCTGATCACCGGGGAGAGCGGAACCGGCAAGGAGCTCGTCGCGCGCCTCGTGCACAAGAGCAGCCCGCGCGCCGACAAGGCGTTCGTCGCGGTGAACTGCGGCGCCATTCCGGAACCCTTGCTCGAGAGTGAGCTGTTCGGACACGTGAAAGGTGCCTTCACGAGCGCGGATCGCGACAAGACCGGCCTGTTCGAGGAGGCCAACGGGGGCACGCTCTTTCTCGACGAGATCGGCGAGCTCCCAGCCGCGCTACAGGTGAAGCTCCTGCGCGCATTGCAGGAGGGCGAGGTTCGCCGCGTGGGAGCGACGACGTCACAGCGCATCGACGCGCGCGTGGTTGCTGCGACCAATCGAGATCTCGGAGTCGACGTCGCGAGCGGCCGTTTCCGCGGCGACCTGTATTATCGCGTGAACGTGGTGACGATCCGCCTACCCGCGCTTCGCGAGCGCTCGCAGGATGTGCCCGAGCTCGCGCTGCATTTTCTGCGGCTCTACAATGCGCGCCTCGGCCTCAAGGTGGAGTCGATCTCGCCGGCGGCGATGCGCACGCTCATGGACTACTCGTGGCCGGGAAACGTGCGCGAGCTCGAGAACGTGATCGAGCGGGCGCTCGTGCTCTCCGCGGGGCCGACGATCGAGAGCGAGCATCTCTCGGACATCATCGCGCCGATCCCGGCCGCGCAGCCCGCCAACGATGACTTCTCGGTCAAGCGCCAAACGGAAGCGCTCGAGCGCACCCTCATTCGCCGCGCCCTCGAGCGCACGAACGGCAATCGGACGCGCGCGGCCCAGCTGCTCGACCTCTCGCATCGGGCGCTGCTCTACAAGATCCGCGACTACGAGCTGGGTAGCTGATCCTCTGATCACGCGCGTCCGATCGCGCGACGCTTCATTTCTCCTCGCGCTCGTTCGCTGCCGCGCATCTCGCATCGCGCCGATACACTCGTCCCATGCGAACGCGCCCTCGGCTCCGCACTGCCTTCACGCTCGTCGAGCTACTGGTCGCCTGTCTCGTGCTCGGGGTCGGCGTGCTCGGGCTCGCATCCACGGCGGTGGCCGTCGCGCGCCTCACGGGAGACTCCGCCCGCTCGGGCGAAGCAGTGGAGCGGGGACAGGCGCGCATGGAAACATTGCGATCCAGCCAGTGCGCGGCCGCTGCGGGTACGCTCACGATGCGCGGAATCTCCGAGTGGTGGTCGTCCGCACCCGCACCAGGCGGCGCATCGCTGGCTGACAGCGTGCGATACTCGGAAGGCGTGCACCACGCCCTCCATACGGATCTTCTCTCGAGCGAAGTGTGGTGTCCGTGATGGGCGGGGAGCGTCGTGGCGCCTCACTCGTCGAGCTCGTCGTGGTGATCGTGCTCCTCGCGACGCTCGGCAGCGCGACGATGGGCATCGTGATCCATCAGGAGCGATTCTATCGCGCTCAGGCCGACGCCATCGATGCGCGCGCGACCGTGCGCGACGCTGCCGCGCTGCTTCAGAGCGAGTTGCGATCGCTCACGCCCGCCGACGGAGATCTCTACTCGATCGGTCCAGGCGCAATCGAGTTTCGTGCGACGCTCGCCCAGAGCGCCATCTGCACCATCGCGCCGTCGCGCCTCGAGCTCACCATTCCCCCGGAGCACCTCGCCTCGAGTGCACCGCTCACGTGGATCGGCACTCAACCCGAGGCCGGCGACACCGTGCTCGTACTCGTCACGAGCTCCGCGACCGGTGACAGGTGGGATCGCCACGTGCTCACTGCCGCACCCTCGAGCGTCGGCTCGTGTCCGGTCTCGTCGGGGCTCACGACCAATGCAACGGAAGCCTCCGCGGCGCTCACGCTCGCCCTGCGGCCACAGCTCGACAGCGCGGTGGCCCCGGGCACGCTCGTACACATCGTGCGCCGAGCGCGATACGAGCTCTATCGCGCCTCCGACGCTCACTGGTACCTCGGCTATCTCGACTGCCTCGCCTCACGCGCGACACCGTGCAACATCGTGCAACCGGTGAGCGGTCCGTTCGCACCGTCGGGGATTCGGCTCGCCTATCTGGATCGCAACGGGGTTGCGACATCCGATGCGTGGCGCGTCGCACGAGTGGACATCCTTGCGATCGCCGCGCGTCGTTTAGCGCCC
>DATGDQ010000265.1:0-2206 GCA_035310785.1 Gemmatimonadaceae bacterium
CGAACACGAGCCGCGTCATGAGAAGCCCTCCATTCATCTGGCCGGCGGTATCGCCGGGTATCGCTTCGGACGCGCGGCCGTCGATCTGTTGAAGAAGAAAGAATGTTGCAGAGCGGCCTTGCGACCGTGCACAGTTCGGGAGGACGACGGTAATGCTGCCCTATTTCTTTTGCAACGGGTATTTATTAGCGAAACGTCTCGTTACAGTACAGCTCGCATCTGTCGAAACTTCCGACAGCACGGACCTTCCGACCTCACGCCGCGATCATCGATACCCAATCAACTCGCGGGCGCTCATAATATCGGGCTAACCTCGCGATTCCATCGCCGACCTTCGGCCATTTCAGTCATCAACCACGATCGTTCGGGAGCATCCATGAAGCGTTTCGCCGTGTTGTCGTTCGCGTTGACCTCACTCGCGCCGCAACTCCACGCGCAGCAGCCCAAGCCACCGGTCGCGGAACGAATCGCCCGGATCGACACGTTGCACGGCGATGTGCGCACGGACAACTACTTCTGGCTTCGCGAGAAGACAAATCCCAGGGTTCTCGCGTATCTCGACAGCGAGAACGCCTACACCGCAGCGGCCATGCGTCACACGGAGGCGCTGCAGGACAAGCTCTATCGCGAGATGCTCGGCCGCCTCAAGGAGACCGACCTCTCGGTGCCGTATCGCGAGAACGGCTACTGGTATTACTCGCGCACCGAGCAGGGAAAGGCGTATCCGATCCTCTGCCGCAAGCGCGGATCGCTGGATGCGAAGGAAGAGATCTACCTGGACGAGAACGCACTGGCCGCGGGCAAGAAGTTCTTCTCGGTGGGCGACGAGGAGGTCAGCCCCGATGGCAGCAAGCTCGTATATCTGCAGGACACCACGGCGCTTCGCGTGTACACGCTGCTGGTCAAGGACCTGGTGACCGGACGGACGCTGGCAGATACCCTCGGACAGATCGTGCCGGGGCTCGCGTGGGCCAACGACAATCGCACGATCTTCTACTCGACCGCAGACTCCGCACGTCGCAATAACGCGGTATGGCGACACGTGATCGGGCAGCCACGCTCGAGCGACGTGAAGGTGTTTCAGGATGACGACGTCCTCAACAACGTCTACGTCGCGCGAAGCAAGAGCGGCAAGTTCGTGTTCATCAGCGACGACGGATTCACGAGCTCCGAATGGCGTGTCATTCCCACATCGGATCCGGCAGCTGTTCCGCGCGTGATCGCGCCGCGCCGCCCAAACGTCGAGTACTCCGTCGATCACATCGACGGCGCGTTTCTCATGGTCACGAACGACAGCGCGCGCAACTTCAAGATCGTCCGCATTCCCGAGAATGACTTCGCCCGGTCGAAGTGGGCGGATTGGGTACCCGAGAACGACTCCGTGTTCATCCGCGCGATCGAGCCGTTCAAGCACTACGTCGTCGTCTCCGAACGCTCGGCCGGACTGCCGCGGTTGCGCGTGATCGATCTCGCCACTCGCGGCGTTCACTACATCACGTTTCCGGAGCCCGCATACGGCGTGTTCCCGACGCAGAACGCGGAGTTCGACTCACGAATCCTGCGCTTCCAGTACTCGTCGCTTCTGACGCCGCTCTCGACGTTCGACTACGACCTCGCGACGCATCAGCGCGTGCTCAAGAAGCGCGTCGAAGTGCCCGGCTATGACGCCTCGCAATACGAGGTGAAACGGCTGATGGTACCGGTGCGCGATGGCGTGCACGTGCCCGTTTCAATGATCGTGCGCAAGGGCTGGGTGCAGGACGGAAGCCGCCCGCTGTTGCTGTATGCGTACGGTTCGTACGGGATCACGACCGAGGCGACGTTCAACTCGCCGGTGCTCAGCCTCGTCGACCGGGGCTTCGCGTATGCGATCGCGCACGTGCGAGGCGGCCAGGAGATGGGACGGAAGTGGTACGACGACGGCAAGATGATGAACAAGAAGAACACGTTCAACGACTTCGTCGATGTCGCGGAGTACCTCGAGAAGCAGAAGTTCACGAGCGCGGACAGGCTCGTCGCAAACGGAGGGAGCGCGGGCGGACTGCTGATGGGCGCGGTCACCAACATGCGCCCGGATCTCTTCCGCGCAGTCGTCGCCGACGTGCCATTCGTGGACGTGATCAACACGATGATGGATGCATCGCTCCCGCTCACCGCACAGGAATGGCAGCAGTGGGGTGACCCGCACATCAAGGAACAGTACGAG
>DATGDQ010000266.1:0-9477 GCA_035310785.1 Gemmatimonadaceae bacterium
GAGACGTAGCTCTCGATCACGGTGGCCTTCGAGTGGCTGCCCGCGACGATGAGGTTGCGCAGATGCGCGACGCCCTTCGCGGCGCTCGAATCCGAGACGAAGATCACGTGCAGCGGAACGGGCGCCTCGGTGTCCGGCGCGATGTGAATCACGGCGCCATCGGACATGAACGCGGCGTTGAGCGCGCTGAACGAACGGCCGTCGAGCGGGGAGAGCTTGCCGAGCCACGGCTCGACGAGCGCGGGCTCGTTGCGCATGGCGCTCGCGAGGTCGGTGACGCGAACGCCCTCGGCGAGCGCGCCGAAGCTCGAGAGCCTGGCATCGTAGCGCCCATTCACGAACACGACGAGCGGCCAGTCGCGCTGCGCGAAGATGAAGGGATCGAGCGCAGATCCGTCGATCTCGCCGGACGTCCCGCGCAGGGGGCTGAACACCGACTCGGCGATCGGCGCGACGCTCGTGAAGTGCCAATCCTCGTTGCGCGGCGTCGGGAATCCGAGCTCCGCGAACTTCTCGATCCCCGCACGGCGCGTCTCGCGCAGCCACGCGGGCTCCGCGCTCGCGCCGTTGCGTGAGAGCTCCGTGAACTCCTCGACGTACGCAGCGGTCACGCCAGCGCTCCCTGCGGCTCGACGAGCCAATCGTACCCCTTCGCCTCGAGCTCGAGCGCCAGGCTCTTGTCACCCGACTTCACGATGCGGCCCTGGGCGAGCACGTGCACGTAGTCGGGGATGATGTAGTTGAGCAGCCGCTGGTAGTGCGTGACGACGATCGTCGCGTTGTCGGGGCGCCTGAGCGCGTTCACCCCGTGTGCGACGATGCGCAGTGCATCGATGTCGAGCCCCGAATCGGTCTCGTCGAGCAGCGCGAGCCTGGGCTCGAGCACGGCCATCTGCAGAATCTCGTTGCGCTTCTTCTCGCCACCCGAGAAGCCCATGTTCACCGAGCGGCTGAGCATCTCGGTGTCCATGTCCACGAGCTCGAGCTTCTTCTCCATGTAGTCGAGGAAGTCGAGCGGGTCGACCTCATCGAGTCCGCGCGCCTGGCGAATCGAGTTGTAGGCGGAGCGCAGGAAGTACGCATTCGACACGCCCGGAATCTCGACGGGGTACTGGAACGCGAGGAACACGCCGGCCTGCGCACGCTCTTCGGGTGGAAGCGCGAGGAGGTCCTTTCCCTCGAAGGTGGCCGAGCCGCCCGTCACTTCGTATGCCGGATTCCCCGCGAGCACCTGCGCGAGCGTGCTCTTGCCCGAGCCGTTTGGGCCCATGATCGCATGCACTTCGCCCGCCGAGACGGTGAGTGAGATGCCGCGGAGGATGTCACGGTCGCCGGCCTTGGCGTACAGATCCTTTATCTCGAGCACGAAACGCTAGTCCTGTGGTAGTCGAGGAGCCGCGGAATCAACCGACGCTGCCCTCGAGCGTGATGCCGAGGAGCTGCTGCGCCTCGAGCGCGAACTCCATCGGGAGCTCCTTGAATACGTCCTTGCAGAATCCGGCGACGATCATCGACACGGCGTTCTCCTTGGAGATGCCGCGCTGGGTGAGATAGAAGATCTGATCCTCACCGATCTTCGACGTGGACGCCTCGTGCTCCAGCGTCGCGCTCTGGTTCTGCACTTCGATGTACGGGAAGGTGTGCGCACCGCAGCGATTCCCGATCAGCATCGAGTCACACTGCGTGTAGTTGCGCGCGAACTGCGCCTTCGGCATCACCTTCACCTGGCCGCGATAGCTGTTGTTCCCCTGGCCGGCCGAAATGCCCTTCGAGACGATGGTGCTGCGTGTGTTGCGGCCGATGTGGGTCATCTTCGTGCCGGTGTCGGCCTGCTGGTGATTGTTCACCACGGCCACCGAGTAGAACTCGCCCACCGAGTTGTCGCCCAGGAGGATCACGCTCGGATACTTCCACGTGATCGCGGAGCCCGTCTCGACCTGCGTCCACGAGATCTTCGAGTTCTCGCCGGCGCACTTGCCGCGCTTGGTGACGAAGTTGAAGATGCCACCCTCGCCATTCTCGTCGCCGGCGAACCAGTTCTGCACCGTGGAGTACTTGATCGTCGCATCCTTGCGCGCGACGAGCTCCACCACCGCGGCGTGAAGCTGATTGGTATCGCGCTTGGGCGCGGTGCAGCCCTCGAGGTAGCTCACGTACGAGCCCTCGTCGGCGATGATCAGCGTGCGCTCGAACTGGCCGGTGCCCTCGGCGTTGATGCGGAAGTACGTGGAGAGCTCCATCGGGCAGCGCACGCCCTTCGGCACGTAGACGAAGGAGCCATCGCTGAACACGGCGGAGTTGAGGGCGGCGAAGAAGTTGTCCGAGTGCGGCACCACGGAGCCCAGATACTTCCGCACGAGCTCGGGATGCTCGCGCACCGCCTCGCCCATCGAGCAGAAGATGATGCCGAGCTTGGAGAGCTCCGCCTGGAAGCTCGTGCCGACGGACACGGAATCCATCACGACATCGACGGCGACGTTGTTCATCCGCTTCTGCTCGTCGAGCGAGATGCCGAGCTTGGTGTACATCTCGCGGAGCTTCGGATCGACCTCGTCGAGGCTGCCGAGCTGCTTTTTCGGCTTGGGAGCGGAGTAGTAGATGACGTTCTGGTAGTCGATCGGCTGGTAGCTCACGTTGGACCAGTGGGGCTCGAGCATGGTGGTCCAGCGCTTGTAGGCCTTGAGGCGCCAGTCGAGCAGCCACTGCGGCTCGTCTTTCTTCGCGGAGATCAGCCGGACCGTCTTCTCGTCGAGTCCGCGCGGGATGGTCTCCGCCTCGATGTCGGTGACGAATCCGTACTGGTATTCCCTGTTGACCAGGGTTTCGATGCTTCCGCCCATGACCGCTCCTTTCCCGCAGCTCGCACGCGCGATGGCGCGTGCTCAATCCTAATAGAATTTGTCGGGATTAGCAATGCGAAGGGCGGTCGTTATTTGGTGCGTAAGGTCTTGCGCGGTAAAGGGTTGGAGGGAGGAGGGATGGAGGAACGGCGGACGGCTGTACACGAATCAGACCAATGGAACGAATCGAACCCGACGCCGGGGGAGTCGACAGTGGCCTGATCGGCGGTGGGAATTGGTGGAAGGGCCGATCGTGATGCCAGTCGTGCAGCGACGCCGACGAACGGCAAGAGAACGACTCAACAAACCCACCGTGGAAGCCGCGAGTACACCCTCGCCCTCGCCGGTTTCGATTCGTCTCATTGGTTCGATTCGTGAACCGCCGTTGGCCTCAGCGGGGCCGGAACAGCAGGAAGAGCAGCAGCACGATGATCAGCCCCGCGGCCGCAAGGAGCATCGGAGCGAGCGGGCGCTGCTTCTTCTGGCGCCGCGGCGCCTTCCCATGCTCCATCGTGACCGCGCGCTGCGCGAGCTGGGTGTTCTTGCGGCTGAACGAGTCGTCCTCGTGATCCTCGAACTGCACCGCGCGAATGCCCGGTGGAATCGCGAGCAGCGAGAACGTGAACGTCGTGTCGCCCATCGTGATCTGGTCACCCTCGCGGAGCAGGCGCGGGGCCACGGCCGGCTCACCGTTCACCTTCGTTCCCGACGATCCCATCGCGTACAGCACGAACTGCCCGCCCTCGGCCCGCACGTCCGCGTGGAAGCGGGAGACCGTGGGATCCTTCAACACGATCGAACAGCCGATCTCGCGACCGATCTGCACCACTCGCCGGCGGAGCGTATAGCCCTTCCGATTGGTGACGTCGATGAGATGCGCGTCGGGCATCTCCGTGAGCGGCACGGGACGCTTTGCGGAGGGGTCGCTGAGGAAGACGAAGCGCGCCTGTCCGGCCGCCACGACGTCGCCGGTGCTGAGTGCGGCGCCATCGGTGGGCACCTGCTGGCCGTTCAACACCACCACGTTCTGCGGCGACGCAGGGATCACCTGCGCGCTGCCGTTGTTCAGCGCGATGCGAAAATGCCGCGCGGCGAGATCGCTTCCCGACAGCCGCCACGTGGCCTGAGATCCGCTGCCGATGACGACGTCGCCGACGAGCTCCCGCGGATTGTTTTCGAGATCCGGCTTTCCTTCCAACTCGAGAAAAGGCATCAATCGTTCTCCAACGTCATTCGGCGCGCCTTCCGGGAGAGCGCGCATGTGAGAGGCTCATTCCATAGATAAAACGCGCTGTCGATGGCGCCCGCAACATCGGGCGAATGCGGCCGCGTCACTCTCCGCGCAAGCTGTGAATACGCTTGAGGATAACGAGCGGGACAGCGATTATGCAGGGCGAGCAGGCGCCCAATATTTCGTCTATCGAGGATGCATTTGCAACTTCGCGTGAAAAGTTGTCTATCAGCCACCGTCACGTTGACGGCACTTCTGCTTGTCGTGGGCGCCGCCGCGTGCTCGCAGAAATCGGATAGGGCGACACCCGCGCAAGGCGCCCACGACACCGCCGGCGTCGCGGCGAAGCCGTCCGCCACGCCGGCCCCTCCGGATACGACGCAGGACAGCGACACGACGGACGAATCGGACACGCAGACGCTCGACACGTCGGCGGTGACGCACATCGATGCCGCACCCGCGGAGAGCGCGCGTGCGCCGACCATCGAGAGAGTGGGGAAGCTGTCGCCGCTCGCGGACTCGATTGCGGCGACGCTGGTGTTCGAGCTCAAGACGCAGCGCAATTTCCTCGCGGCGTCTCGCGCCAAGCGCGTGCTCATCGACCTCGGGCGCGTGGACGCGCCACTCAAGACCTCGCAGCGACAGCGCGCCTTCCAGGAGGCGGTGAAGATGCTGTCGCCCGTACGCGTGGGGGATCGCTTCCGTCTGCACGGCTCCTGGGGGCAGGACGACGCGACCGTGCAATCGTACGATCAGTGGAACGGGCGAATCGTCGGAGTGCTGACCGTGCCGCCGCACATCGACTCGCTCGCGAAGGGAAAGGCGCCGCTGGTCGCGCTCGCGGTGCGCGCGGACAGCGCCACGCCGCCGGTGGTGGACTCGTGCAAACGCGACTCGGTGACCACCGAACTCAACACGCGGCTCGCGATGGTGAAGGACTCGATGCTGATGCTGCTGCAGGTCGACACGGTGAAGATGCCGCCGCGGCTGTTCAAGTCACTGCACGCGCAGAAGGTGCAGACGGTGGGGTGCTTCGGAAAGGCGCGCGTGCTGCTGCTCGTCGCGCAGTGGGCCGGCGATTACGAGTACTATCACCAGCTCGGTGCGCTGGTCGACACGGCGGGAAAGGTGACACCCATTCGCGTGAACGATCTCCGCTTCAAGGTCCACGAGCCGCTCGGCGCGCTCGACGCCGACGGAGACGGGATCGATGATGTCGCGCTGCGAGGACGAGCGCCGCGCATCGGCGGGACGGTGATTCTGCGACTCGATCCGGTGAAGAAGCGGCTGGATTACGTAGCGGGGGGATTCGCCTGGGAGACGTTCTGAGTACTAGATCCTAGAAGGACAGCGCGACACGCGCGCGCAAGAGAGAGGGGGGTGCATGTCTGTAGCTCGCGTTGCGCTCGTCACAGCAGCGACCGTTCTCCACGCGTCGAGCGCGACGGCGCAGGATGCTCAGCATCTGGGCACGGTCCACTTCGATACATCCTGCAGCCCGAGCGTGACGACACAGTTCGATCGCGCCGTGGCGCTGCTCCACTCGTTCGAATTCGGCGCATCGATCCGGGCGTTCGGCGACGTGCTCGCGACCGACTCGACCTGTGCCATGGCGTACTGGGGAATCGCGCTCAGTCGCTGGACGAATCCGATGGTGCCGGGAGACCGGCCGGTCGCACAGCTCGAGCTCGGACGACAGGCCGTGACCGCCGCATCGCGACTGGTCGCCGGCAAACCGGAGCGCGAGCGCAGCTACATCGGCGCAGTCGGACAGCTGTTCGACGATTTCGAGCACAGGGATCAACGCACTCGCGTTGCCGCCTACGAGCGCGCGATGAGCGATCTGGTTGCGCGCCAGCCGGCGGACACCGAGGCGAAGATCTTTCACGCGCTGTCGCTCGTCGCCTCCGCTTCGCCAGCGGACAAGACGTATGCGAATCAGTTGAAGGCGGGGAGCATACTCGAGGAGCTGTGGGCCAAACAGCCGAATCACCCCGGACTCGCGCACTACATAATCCACAGCTACGACTATCCACCGCTTGCGAGTCGAGCACGCGCGGCCGCCCTCCGCTACTCACTCACCGCGCCCGATGCAGCACATGCGCTGCACATGCCGTCGCACACGTTCACCCGGCTCGGCATGTGGAAGGAATCGGTGCGCGCGAACACTCGATCGAGGGAGGTCGCGCTCGGCGAGAATTCGATAGCCGAAGCGCTGCACGCGTCCGACTACGCGATGTACGCGAACTTGCAGCTGGGAAGAGATTCCGACGCAAAGGCCATTCTCGACGGACTGCCGGCGCTGGCCGCGCGCTTCGATCCCACCGCCGTCACCGGCGCTGCTCCGGGTTCGGCGGGCGTATTCGCGCTCGCGGCGATTCCGGCGCGCTGGGCGCTCGAGCGGCGCGCATGGGCGGAGGCAGCGGCGCTCGAGCCGCACGCGAGCGCCTTTCCCTACGCGGACGCGATGACGTACTTCGCGCGCGCACTCGGCGCGTCGCATACGAGGGATCTCGCGACGGCTCGCGCCTCCATCGACTCGCTCGACGCGATACGGCAGCGATTGAGCGCGAAGGGTGAGAGCTACTGGACAGAGCAGGTGGGCATCCAACATCTCGCGGCGAGCGCATGGCTCGATCTCGCCGAGCATCGGGAGAGCGACGCCTTGTCGAAGATGAGAGAGGCGGCCGCGCGTGAGGATGCAACCGAGAAGAGCGCCGTCACGCCAGGGCCGCTCGCACCCTCGCGCGAGCTGCTCGGAGACATGCTCCTTGAGCTCGGTCGGCCGAGGGAGGCGCGCGCCGAATACCGGGAGACACTGAGAAAGGAGCCGAATCGACGACACGCCTCGAAGGCTCTGGGCGTGAGACCGGGGCTGCGCCGAGTCTAGGGGAAAGAGGGACGCGTTCCAGAGCTCATTTTCTCTTCACCTCGTACTCCGCGAACGGCTTCCAGCCCCCGCTCCTGTCGCTTCGTTCGAGGCGAAACATCCAGCTGCCATTGCCGCGCCGAAAAACGAAGGTGTCGCGAAATGGAGCCTCGGGATACGGAATGGTGAACGTCAGCGTGTCGCCGGACGTGCCGCCATCGCCGCTCGGCACCGAATACGCGCCGCCGGTGCTGTCGAGCCAGTGCACGAGCACCCGATCGGGAAGCGTGTCCTCGCCGATGAGCAGCAGTGCCTCGTATTGCGCAGGCCGCGCGACGTCCTTCATGTGCAGCTCGACGAACGCGCCGTTCAGAATTCTGCGCGCATCGAGGTCGTAGGTCACCGGATGTCCGCGCACCTGTCCGACCATGCGCCAATGACCCGTCAGGCGATCGAGCAACGGGTTGGATCGCGCGGGCGCGTACTGCGCTCGGAGCTCGCCGTGCGCGATTGCCAGCGCGGCGCATGCTGCCAGGAAGATCCGCACTACCCGCGTCGCAGCGATCTCGCGTATTGTCCCGGTGTCTCGCCGTACGCCTGACGAAACACGCGCGTGAAATGCGACTGGTCCGCAAAGCCGGCATCGAGCGCGATCATGGAGAGCGGCCGTTTCGACGACGCGATCTCGGCCCGAGCGCGTTCCAGACGCCTACGACGCACATAGGTTGCGACCGTGCAGCCGTGATGGTGTCTGAAGGTGCGAAGCAGATGCGAGGCGTGTACGCCCGCGAGCGCCGCCAGCTCGCTCACGGATGGAGGCTCCGCGATCGACTCGTCGATCGCATCTTCCACGACGGTGAACCAGCGGGGGCGGCGGCGTTCTCCGAACACCGGAAGTCGGGAGAGATCGGTGAGAAGGAGCAGCAACGCTCCCTCGATCGCGAACTTCGAGACCGCGTCCGGCTCCCGGATTTCGGCGCCGAGCCGCGAGGCCCAGTTCACCGTGGTTCCGCCGCGAAGGAGCTGCGATGCGCGCGGGAGATCACGCGCCTCGGCGCCCACGCGACCGAACCAGCGCGGAGAGAACTGGATGTTGAGCCAGCGCCCAGCCGTGAGAAAGCGATGCGCGTGAATCTCGAACGAGGGAGTGTACAGCAGATTCTGCGTGCCCAGCTCCCGTGAGCGGCCGTCGACATCCTCGGTGGCGTGCCCCTGCAGCACGAGACTCAAGAGGGGCGAGTCGTGCGCGTGCGCGCCGACGTGCGTGCCCGAGACGTACGTATTCTCGGCGATCGAGACGCCGTCGAAGGAGTGCGAGTGTACGGGGGAACCAACGAACTTCCCCATCTCGAACGGAGCTTTCATGTGCTCTCTCGCTTGACGACTGCAACGGGCTCTCGATCGATAGTATAGCCCTCCAGGCCACGATCGCGAGCCCCCGCGCTCCGAAGAGAGACTGGAGGCGACCGTGGGAGGCTCGGAGCGTGAGCTACGGCACTGGTGAAGTCTCGTTGCGCGGTTTCGAGAGCGCGGGAGCACGGAGCAGTATCATCGCGAGGATGGCCGCTGCCGTGACATCATAGGCGAGGCAGAACGGAGGCCACCACGGCGGCACGCCCGGGTTGTGCACGAGTGAGCCGTGAAAGCCGTCGAGAATGCCGTGACCGGCGAGCCCGGCGACGGCGATCCAGAGGTTGCGCCTGAAGCCGAGCGATGCGGCCGCGACGAAGATTCCCATGATGGACGTTTCCAGGATCGTGGTGCGCGCACTGCCGCCCATCACCGAGAACAACACGTAGTACGATGCGACGACCATGACCACGGTCGGATAGAAGGCGCGATCCCGATCGAAGTTGATCCAGGCTGCGTATGCAGAGACGGCGAGCGCGAGTGTCGCCCCGACGAGGATTGGCATGAATGAGCTCACGTGGACCTCCGCGTGATTGCGCCGACTATGGCTCGGCGCTGTGCAAGCGAGGACTCCCCATCGCGCAGCACGGAGTCGCGGACGGCCTTCGGCGCCCTGAGTGGCGAGCCGCTGTCGAACGGCGGGTGTGGATCGTACTCGATCGCGAGCTGAATTCCCTGCGCCACCGATTCGCCGAACAGCTCCGCCGCGAGTACGAGTGCAAAGTCTATCCCTGCCGTGACGCCGCCACCCGTGATGCGATTTCGATCGCGAACGACCCGTTCGGACACCGGTGTCGCTCCGAAGCTCGTCAGCAGGTCGAGCGACATCCAGTGCGTGGTCGCACGGTATCCACGCAGCAGGCCGGCGGCGCCGAGGAGGAGGGCGCCGCTGCAGACCGAGGTGACGTAGCGTGCGCTCCCTCCCTGCACGCGCAAGAAGGAAATGAGCTCTTCATTCGTGAGGGCCGCATTGACACCCCAGCCGCCCGGCACGCAGATCACGTCGAGCATCGGTGCATTGCGCAGCGCGAGATCGGGAGTGATCCTCAAGCCCCACTCGGTTCGCACCGGCTCGAGCGTCGAGGACAACAGCGATACGCGAGTATCGGGCATTCGTGCCAGCACTT
>DATGDQ010000267.1:0-1639 GCA_035310785.1 Gemmatimonadaceae bacterium
ATGATTCGTCCCCATCGTGGATCGCGAGCGATGTCGACCATCGGGGCGAATGTCCACAGGATTCCATCGGCCGCTGCTTCCGTTGCGGCAATGCGCGCGTGCGATTCGGCCAGTTTTGGATCGAAGCTCGCTGCTTCCGCGAGCGGGATGGGGAAAATGGTCCGGTAGCCGTGGATGACGTCGAGCGAGAAGAGCACCGGAATTCGATGCGGTGATTGCTCGACAACCATTTTTTGCAGCGCGTGCGTCCGGCCGACGCCAGTGATACCAATGACGGATCCGGCCTGCCCCGATCGCAGCTGGGCCTCGCTCCCCGCAGGTCGATGCGGGCCGGTCTGCAGCCCCTCGGCGGGCGCCATCGTGAGCTGACCAACCTTATCCTCGAGGGTGAGCACAGAGAGCACCGAGTCGACGAAGCGTGTCTCGCGCGTCTGGGCAGCGCGCGCATCGGAGCTTGGTGTCGGGATGGCAGGCGCGGCAGAACGCGTGCTGCACGCGGCGGTCAGCGCAACGATGGCGAGCGAGAGTGAGACGGAGTTGCGCACGTCGAAACGCTCATTGATTGACCAACGAGAATCAAGGCGATGTCTGCAGGTCATGCCTGCGGCGACGTGCTTGACACGTTCACCGCACATCCTTAAAATGGGGAAGGCTGTAGAATGTCTACATCCGTAGAACGTCTACGCACCTGAGGCGCCATGCCCAGAAAGACGCTTGGGTCGTCGCGCATCGAGCTGCTGCAGGGCACGCTCGACATGCTCATCCTGCAAACGCTCGCGTGGGGGCCTCGATACGGATTCGGGATCGCGCAGATGATCCGCGCGAGCTCGCGAAATGCGCTGCAGGTCGACACCGGTTCCCTCTACCCGGCGCTTCACCGGCTCGAGCGACAGGGCGCGATCGAGGCCGACTGGGGCGTCTCCGAGAACAATCAGCGCGTGCGCATCTATCGGCTGACGGCTGCGGGCCGGCGCCGGCTGCAGGCCGAGCGCTCGAGGTGGCAGCAGCTTGCGGACGCGATCGCCGGCGTGATGGCGCCGCCCGCCCAGAGCGACGCATGAAGATCGCGCGATTCCTGCGGCTGGGCCGCGCGCGTGGCGACGCCGAGATCGGCGAGGAGATCGACGCGCACCTCACAATGGCGATTGCAGAGCGCCTTGCCCGAGGCGAATCGCCCCGCGACGCCGAGACGAACGCGCGACGCGAGTTCGGAAACGTCGGGCACATCCAGGAGGTCGCGCGCGAGATGTCGGGCACGCTCTGGCTCGAGCGCCTGGCGCAGGACGCTCGCTTCGGGCTCCGCATGCTGCGGCGCGCGCCCGGATTCTCCATCGTCGCCATCCTCTGTCTCACTCTCGGCATCGGCGCGAACGCCGTCGTGGCGGGTTGGACGGAAGGAATTCTCTTTCGCCCGTATCCCGGAGTCGCGAATCAGGATCGGCTGGTCCACGTGGCCGGGACCGCCAACGGCGAGCCGGGATACGTTGGTCTTTCCTTTCCCGATTTCACGGACCTGGAGAGAGCGTCGACTCAGTTCGACGCCTTCGTCGTGAGCAAGATCACCGGCGCGACGATCTCGAACGGTGATCGTGCCGAACGCGTGACCGGACTGATGGTGTCGCCGAACTACTTCCAGGCG
>DATGDQ010000268.1:0-1639 GCA_035310785.1 Gemmatimonadaceae bacterium
CGACGGGAAGCTGGTGCAGCGCGAGGAATACAGCGATGTTCGGACGAACGATCCGATCGATGGGCGGATATTCACGCCACCGGCTGGGCGTTGAGACGCGGCGGGCACACAGCTCGACGGCTCGTGCGGAGCTCATGATGACGGCTGCGCAGCCTCGGCCGCACTCCTGAACCCGTGCCCCAATTCTTTCCGCCCATTACTGTCAGCACCGCGACGCTGGTGCTCGATCTGCTCGGCACGTTTGTCTTTGCGTTGAGCGGTGCGGTCTCCGGCGTGAAGCATCGGCTCGACATCTTCGGCGTGCTCGCGCTTTCGTTCGCCGCCGCGAACGTGGGAGGCATCACGCGCGATCTGCTGATCGGCGCGGTGCCGCCGCCGGGCATTGCAGATTGGCGCTACATCGCCGTTGCGCTCGCAGCAGGGCTGCTCACTTTCTACGGAGGAGCCGTCATCGAGCGCCTGTGGAACTCGGTGCTCCTGTTCGATGCCGTGGGGCTCGGCCTCTTCGCCGTGACGGGCGCGTCAAAGGCGCTCGCGTATCATCTCCCTCCGCTCACGGCGGTACTGCTCGGTGTGCTGACCGGTGTTGGGGGTGGCATGGCGCGCGACATCCTCGTGTCCGAGGTCCCCGTCGTGCTGCGCGCCGATCTGTACGCGGTCGCCGCGCTCGCAGGAGCAGCCGTCGTGGTGACGGGCCGCGCATTGGGCCTCGCTGGCGACGTGGCGAGCGTCATTGGCGCGGCACTGTGTATCGGAGTCCGCATCATGGCGATGCGTCGACACTGGCAGCTCCCGGTGGCGCGTCCTCGCGGCGGGGCGTGACCGGTGCACCGCGGTGCCGGTGTTCGCGATCCGAGTATCCTGCTTTCCCAAACAGGCGCCAGGTGACGAAGGCTGCAGAAGATCGCGATGCATCATGAGCCGCGCGCTCGGCGATGTGCCGCAAAGCCGCACCATTCGCGGATCACGAAAACTCCTCCTTCGCCCGTGATGTCTTCATGTGCATTGCCTCATCATATGTTGCACCGCCGTGCTCTGGCCAGAGCGTCCGACATTGCGTACGTTCGCCCAACGATCCTGCACGGACGCAACGCCTCGTTGCGCATTCACCGTGAGTGGCGCCGAGAGGCACGAGTAGATGACGCAACCGCCGTCGCAGAGTGACTCGATCGAGACACCGGCCCGATATCGAAATGCGTTGCGCGATCTCGCCAACGTTCCGGTGCTTCAGCTCACGCGCGCCGCCACGCCCGTCGAGGAATTGTCGCGCCTGCGCGGTGCACTGGGCGGCGGTCCGCGTCTGCTCGTGAAGCGTGACGACGCGATCCCCTTCGGCTTCGGGGGCAACAAGATACGGAAGCTGCAGATGGTGGCGGTCGCGGCCATGGATGCGGGTGCCGATGTGCTGGTGACGGTTGGCGGCATCCAGTCGAATCACGCGCGCGCGACGGCAGCAGTGGCGGCAAAGCTCGGGATGCGCTGCGTGATCATCGCGAACGGAGCTCCGCCCGTGCGGCCGACTGCGAACGCGCTGCTGGATCATCTACTCGGCGCGGAGGTGGAATACATCAGCTCGCGCGAGGAGCGCGCACCGGCACTGGCGGCGACTGTGGCGCGCCTTCAGCGCGAGGGACGCACC
>DATGDQ010000269.1:0-3578 GCA_035310785.1 Gemmatimonadaceae bacterium
TCGGAGAACTATGCCCTGAAGGTCGGCGGGCACCCGATGCGGCTAATCCCGCAGAACATCGAGAACTTCCGCCGCCAGCTGCGCCGCGTTGGCCTCATGGTCGACTGGAAGCACGAGCTGTCCACCACGGATCCCACGTACTACAAGTGGACGCAGTGGATCTTTCTGCAGCTGTTCAAGCAGGGGCTCGCCTACAAGAAGAAAGCGGCGGTCAACTGGTGTCCGAACGACAAGACCGTGCTCGCCAACGAGCAGGTCGAGAACGGACTGTGCGAGCGCTGCGGCGCGCGCGTCGAGCAGCGGCTGCTCGAGCAGTGGTTCTTCCGCATCACTGACTACGCCGAGCGTCTGCTGCACAACCTCGAGTGGATCGACTGGTCCGAATCCACGAAGAGCGCACAGCGCAACTGGCTCGGGCGCTCCGAGGGCGCGGAGCTCTCGTTCACGATCGCCGAGTCCGATGCGCTGCCGATCAAGGTGTTCACGACTCGACCCGACACGATCTTCGGAGCGACCTATCTCGTGCTCGCCCCCGAGCACCCGCAGGTGGGCGCGCTCACGACGGCCGACCGGCGCGCCGATGTCGAGGCATATCGCGAACGCACCTCGCGCCAGGATGTCGTGTCGCGCAGGATGGGTGAGAGCGCCGAGAAGACCGGGGCTTTCACCGGATCGTACGCGGTGAACCCCGCCACGGGCGAGCGCATCCCGATCTGGATCGCGGACTACGTGCTGATGGAGTACGGCACTGGCGCCATCATGGCCGTGCCGGGCCACGACGAGCGTGACTTCGCATTCGCGCAGGCGTACGAGCTGCCCATCGTTCGCGTGGTCGCAGCGGACGATGCCGATGCGCATGCGCCGCTCTCCGAGGCGTACACGGGCGCGGGCAGGCTCGTGAATTCGGGGGTGTTCGACGGGGTGCCGGCGGCGGAAGCGAAGGCGCGCATCACCGAGTGGCTGGCGGGACTCGCCGCGGCCAGACCGGTGGTGAACTTCCGTCTGCACGACTGGACCATCTCGCGCCAGCGCTACTGGGGGCCACCGATCCCGATCATCTACTGCGATGATTGCGGCGTGCAGCCGGTGCCCGAGGATCAGCTGCCGGTGATGCTTCCCGAGATCCAGGACTTCCGTCCCGACGATACCGGGATCTCGCCTCTCGCGCGCCACGAGGAGTGGTATCGAGTGCCCTGTCCGAAGTGCGGAAAGCCTGCCGTGCGCGAGACGGACGTGTCGGACACGTTTCTCGACAGCGCGTGGTACTTCCTGCGCTACCCGAGCACCGACTTCGACGACGTGCCGTTCGATCCCGACATCACGCGCAGGTGGCTTCCGGTGCATTCGTACATCGGCGGCAACGAGCACGCGGTGCTGCACCTGCTGTACTCGCGCTTCATCACGATGGTCCTCCACGACATGGGGTATCTGAGCTTCGAGGAGCCGTACACGCGATTCCGCGCGCACGGGCTGATCATCCGCGAGGGCGCGAAGATGTCGAAGACGAAGGGGAACGTCGTGAACCCCGACGACTACATCGAGCGCTGGGGTGCGGACACCTTCCGAACCTATCTGATGTTCCTCGGACCATTCGAGGAAGGCGGCGATTTCCGCGATGCCGGGATCTCCGGTGTGCGACGCTTCCTGGACCGCCTCTGGAAGACGGCGCACGACGCGCATACGAGCGGCGAGCCCGATACCGCGGTCATGCGCAAGCTGCACCAGACGATTCGCAAGGTCGGCGAGGACACCGCTCGCCTCAGCTACAACACGGCGATCGCGGCGATGATGGAATACATGAACGTGCTACGTGCATCGGAGCGCGTCGCGCACCGGGCCGAGGTGGAACCGCTCGTGCAGCTCGTGGCTCCGTTCGCGCCGCACATCGCCGAGGAGCTCTGGGAGCAGTTCGGCCACGAGCGCGGCGTCTTCGAGTCGCGCTGGCCGAGCTACGATCCGGCGCTCGCGACCGTGGACGAGATCGAGCTCGTGGTGCAGGTGAACGGCAAGGTGCGCGGAAAGATCCATGCGCCGCGCGACATCGTGCAGGACGCGGCGCTCGCGCTCGCGCGCGCCGACGCCGGCATCGCGCGATTCGTGACGGGTGAGCCGCGCAAGATCATCTTCGTCCCGGGCCGGCTGCTCAACATCGTGGTGTAAGCGGCCGTTGCCGCGCCCATTCGGGCCTCGCCCCTGGCGATGAGCAGCCTCTGGACCTGCTCTACTTCGTTGCCGTGACCGTGACGCGCTCGAGTACGCGCCCCGGCCGGGCGTCGGTGGTGTGCCCCCCGTCGTACACCGTTGCGCCGTTCACCCACACACGCCGAATGCCCGTGCTCACCAGGTGCGGATCCGTGGGCGTCGCGCGATCGATGATCGTCTGCGGATCGAAGAGCACGAGGTCCGCGTAGCTCCCGACCGTGATTCGCCCGCGATCCTTGATGCCGACGTTCGTCGCCGCGAGCGACGTCGCCTTCCGAATCGCCTCCTCGAGCGGCATCACGTGCTGGTCGCGCACGTAGCGTCCGAGGATGCGCGTGAACGATCCGTAGCCGCGCGGATGGCTTCCGTCGAGCTCTCCGTCCGTGCAGAAGTTCGCCCACTTCCACGCCAGCAGCTTGGCGACATCACGCTCGTCCATGCTCGTCGCGATGATCGAGTTGTCCGCATGCGCCGTGTCGCCATTCGCCTCCGCGTTCTCCGACGCCTTCAGCAGCTCGATCAGTGCCGTGGTGTCGTCGACGCTCATGCTCTGCGCGACATCGTGCAGCGTCTTTCCATTGTACTCCCGCTTCGGCCCGTAGCTCGCGAGAATCAGTCCCTCGGCAGGCGCGACCTGGTCGAGCGCGAACGCGGCCGACTTGCGATTGTCGAAATCCCGGTGCGGGAAGAGCACCGACATTCCCGAGTGCCAGTACGTGTACGGATAGATATCGGCCGTGACCTGCACTCCACTCTCGCGCGCGCGCTCGAGCACGTGGATCAGGCTGTCGCCGAGTCCCCACGATGCCTTCATGGCGAGCTTGATGTGTGACACCTGCACGGGCATGTGATTCTCGCGCCCGATCGTGATCAGCTCGTCGAGCGCTTTCCAGAATGCGAAGTCCTCGCTTCGAATGTGGCTGATGTAGCGGCCGCCCCTTGCGCCGGCGGTCTTCGCCAGCGCGAGCACCTCGCTCGGATCGGAATAGATGCCAGGATCGTATTCCAGTCCGCTCGAGAGGCCGAGCGCTCCGGCGCGCATCTCCTGGTCGACGAGCGTCTGCATCTTGAGCACTTCCGCCGGCGTGGAGACGCGCTTGTAATCCTTGCCGAGCACGAGGTCGCGAACGGTTCCGTGTCCGACGTAGGCGGCGACGTTGATCGAGGGCGGCGCGCGCTGCACGTGCGCGAAGAAATCGGCGAGTGGATATGGGGAGCTGCCATCCTGACCCACCACGACCGTGGTGATTCCCTGGCTGACCGCCGCGAGCGCGTCGCGGTGCTCGAACAACGCGCCGTCCGCGTGGCTGTGCGTATCGATGAAGCCCGGTGCGAGCACGAGCCCCGTACCAACCACGACGGTCTCGCCCTGACGC
>DATGDQ010000270.1:0-2364 GCA_035310785.1 Gemmatimonadaceae bacterium
TGAGGGAGAATCCAGAGGGCGAGTACGACCTGGTGCACCTCCGGTGCGATTCGCTCCTTTGGTTCGATTCGTGTACTGCACTTCTCCACACGTCCCGATTCGCGTGAGTATTGTCTGACTCTGAGCATATGCTCACGGCCGAGTCCGCCTCGGGGAAGCTCGCTGATACAATCGGTTACCGGACGCGGGCAGATAGTCCGGCACGCTGTGTGAAGTTGTGTGAATAAATGCTAACTCGCGCTTCATGATTTCTTAATCCAGCCGGCATTCCTTCGACAACGACGTTCCATAGGTTGCGTTCCAGGTCTGTCACAGTTGCTCGTGCACTCCGTCCAGGATCCCAAGCGCATGTTCAACAACCTGATTGAGTCAAAGCCACAAAAGCAAAAGACCTTCGGCGGAACGTTCGTCAGCGTAGCGTTGCACGCGATCATCATCACGCTCGCGGTCTACGTCACTGCGCACGCCGGCGAAAAGGTGGTCGAGAAGTCGCGACAGGAAGACGTCGTCTTCGCGAAGCCACCGGAGCCGCCGCCACCGCCACCCGATCAGCCGAAGCCACCGCCGCCGGACGTCGTCGCGGCTCCGCCACCGCCCAAGGGATTCCAGGTGCTCACGGCGCCGATCAACATCCCGGACAAGATTCCGGAGGTCGATCTCTCGAAGGCGGTGACGGATGAAAAGGACTTCTCCGGCAAGGGCGTCGCCGGCGGAAAGGCCAACGGCGTCGTCGGCGGTGTGCCCCAGAACACCGATCAGCCGTATTTCGAGTTCCAGGTCGAGAAACCCGCGCTTCCACGCGAGGGCAATCCGAATCCGAAGTATCCGTCGATGCTGGAGAGCTCGCGCGTGGAGGGAGAGGTGCTCGCGCAGTTCGTCGTCGACACTACCGGCAGGGCCGACATGAGCACGTTCAAGGTGCTCTCGTCTTCCAACGAGCTGTTCGCATCGTCGCTCAAGTCGACGCTGCCGCAGTGGAAGTTCTATCCGGCTGAAGCGGGCGGCCACAAGGTGAAGCAGATCGTGCAGCTCCCGCTCAAGTTCGCCGTTCCCGCGCACTGATAACCGCAGTCCAATAACTCGTTCAACATTTTCGGAGAAGAGGATAACATGAACGTTTCGCTAATCGGGCTGTGGGCCTCGATGGGATGGTTCGCCAAAGGCATCGTGTTCGTCATGGCGATCATGTCCGTGTACTCCCTGACCGTCATGGTCGGCAAGTGGTGGACGCTTCGGAAGGCACAGGCGGAGACCCGCAAGTTCGCGCCTGAGTTCTCGCAGTTCCTCGAGGAGGACAACCTCAACGAGGCCATTCGTCTCGCCGAGAGCTACAAGAAGTCGCACGTCGCTCGCGTGCTCGGTGGCGCGCTCGGCGAAGTGAAGCCGCTGCTGCAGGATGGTTCCGTCACGGTCGCCGACATCAACTCGGCGGAGCGCGCGGTCGAGCGCAACATGATGATCATTCTCTCCGAGCTGAAGCGCGGGCTCGCGGTGCTCGCGACGGTCGGTGCGACGGCGCCGTTCGTCGGACTGCTCGGCACGACGATGGGAATCGTGAACGCGTTCACGGGCATGGCGCAGTCGGGCGCCGGCGGAATGGGCGCCATTTCGGCCGGTGTCGCCGAGGCGCTGATCACGACGGCCTTCGGTCTGCTCGTCGCAATCCCGGCGGTGTGGGCGTTCAACTACTTCACGACGAAGATCGACAATCTCTCCGTCGAGATGACGTACACGTCGAAGGAAATGATCGACTATCTGATCAAGGGCGTGGCTGGCGAGTTCGGTCGTTCGCGCTTCACCCGCGAGTTCAACACGACGGGCGGCGCGGGCCCCATCTCGCAGTAACTGCGGCCACTCAGAGGAGGTAGCTCATGGCCATGTCAACCTCGGGGACCGGCGGCGGTGTAGCGTCGTCCCCGAACGTCACGCCGATGATCGACGTGATGCTCGTGCTCCTGATCATCTTCATGATCGTGACGCCGCTCATCAACGCGGGCTTCCAGGCGCAGCCGCCCGTCGGCATCAATCTGAAGTCGCACCCTGAGGACAACGAAGATGTGGTCCTCGGCATCGATGCGTTCGGGCAGTACTACCTGAACAAGAAGCCGATCAAGAACGAGACGCTCGCGGAGCAGCTCAAGAGCATCTTCGATGCGCGCACCACGGACAAGATTCTGTATCTGAAGGCGGACAAGAATCTCGATTACTCCAAGGTGCTCGATGCGATCGATATCGCCGCGCACAACGGAGTCCGCGTGCTCGGCGCGATCTCGGACCAGCAGCCGGGGACCGAGTCGACCGTTCCAGGCGATGTACTCAAATCTGGCAAGAAGCCGTAGGAGGGCGTCGCATGGCGATGACCAC
>DATGDQ010000271.1:0-3574 GCA_035310785.1 Gemmatimonadaceae bacterium
CACGCAGCGACGTGAGCGTGCTCGCGATGGCCTGCAGTGCGCGCGGCGCCCAGATCGCGTTGATGTCCATCGCGAATCGCCCGTTCGCGTAGCCCACATCGCTGTCTCGCCAGCTGGCTGACCGCCAGTGCGTCGAGTCGCGCTTCACGAAGCTGACGAGATTCGTCGCGATCGGGTTCTGGGCGAACGCCTGGGTCTCGTTCGCGACCAGCGCCATCTCGCGCAGCAACAGTGCGAGGTGCGATTGGCCATTGCTCGCAGTGTCTCGCAAAAATGCGCGCTTCCGATCCGCGGACACCGCGGTATCGCCGAGGTAGAGCGCCTCCAGAACCGGTAGCTGAAACTCGTCGTCCATCATGTGGTAGTTCTCGCGGGTGCGGCGGAGCTCGCGCAGGATCTCGCGAGCGGCCGCAAGATCGCTGTCGGCAGCCGCGCGCGCGCCACTCCGTGCGGCGGCGAAGTAGGCCTGCATTCGCCTGTTGTACTCGTCGGCGCGCTCGCGAATCGCCTGCTCGCCGAGCGCCTCCTCGTGCGACACGTCGCCCGTGGGCGCGAGCTTGCCGAGCACGCTGGCAATGACGCGCTCCGACATCTCGGGCCTCCAGATCGAGCGCATCATGAGGGCCGTCATCATGCCGTCGCGTCCGAAGTACGTCGCGTAGTTCGGAAGCCCCGCCATGAGCTTCTCGTTGGAGCTGAGCAGCTCGACACTCCGCACCTCGCGCTCGAGCCGGCGATAGCGGCCGGCCGAATCGGCGGACTTGACGTGGTCGAGAAAGCCTCGAAACGCCTGAGTGAAGATCTCATCGCGGGCGAGCGGCGTGAGCGCGGTGCCGTCCGTGGTGACACGCACCGTGAGATGGACCGCGTTCCCTGCGCGCGCGCGAATCGATACGGTGCGTCCGAGCACCCGTGCGCTTCCGTCGCGCGATGAGCCCATGAGCTCGAGCGCGAGATGGCTGCGCCCGTCCAGTGCGGACCGCTCGATCCGTACGGTCCACGAGCCGCCGGCGCGGCGCATGGTGATCCTGGGTGTGAGCCGTGCTTTCAGCTCCCTGACGCTGCGCGCGCGGAGCAGCGCGAGCTGCCGCTCTCGCTCGGCCGCCGGAAGCCGCGCGATGTTCGCGACGAGCAGCGAGTCGGGGGCGACTACGTATGGGGCGGCGGAGAACGGTCGCAGATGCGCCTTGTCGTACTGAAAGTCGCGCTCGACTCTCATGGTTCCGAGCAGAAACCAGCCGAGCGTCACGCTCGGTACGGGCGCGCGGAGACGATACGTGATGGAGCGTGTCGCGCCGGAGTCGCCGACGGTTGCCGCCTCGGCGTCCCAGTCGAGTGGTGCGGCGCGGCCGCGGCCGTCGCGCGCGGTGAAGGCGGCGCTCTCGTCGAGCGCGTCGGCCCAGAGCAACACCTCGCGTCCGGCGCGCCGATCGAGGTAGATCTGAACGGTGTTCGCCTTCGAGTCGCGATAGAGCCGGGTCGCGTACCCCTGATAGGCGGCCGTGTCATCCATTCCGGGCTCCGGAAAGAACAGCACCGGCGTGACCTGCCTGCCTTCAACCTGCGACGGTGATGGTATCGGCGATGGGCGCGCGGGCGGTGCGGCGACGGCTTGAAGAAAGACTCCGAGCGCGAGAAGCGGGATCGTCATCGAGCCTCGCGAGCCGCGTGCGGCACCATGCGTCGTCCCGCCGAGTCGACGATCACATCGTAGCGCTTCCCCCTCACGTGCACGTCGCGCAGCACGACGCGCCGGAGACGCGACGGGAGAATGGGCGCAAATTGCGGCTCGAGGCCGTTGCTCTGGAGTCTGAGACCAGTGTAGCCGAAGATCAGCTGCTGCAGAAAGCCTCCCGCACCCGTGAGAAAGTTGACCGCGTGATTCGTCGGTGTTTCGGACAGCATGAGAAAGGGCCCCTGCAGGTGCGCACGGTAGCTGTAGGGGAGGAGCGTGTCGACGAGGGCGCGGTCGCCAAGCTCCGCCGCGTCCACGGAAAGGAGTGTGACGCCCATCATCGCGCCCTGCTCTTCGTCCTTCATGTTTCGCGTCGCCTGCGCGAGATGCGTGCGCTTCGCCCGATCGCTCATCGGCACGCCGAGTGGATAGCTGAGGAGTGGTGTGATCCAGCCGAGCGTCGAATCGGGCGCGCCCTCGTACGTGCGAAAGCTCTGCGTCGTGGAGTCGAACGGCAGGTGGAGCTTGGCCGCGACCGTCGCCCAGCGAGGATCCGCGTGCACACCCAGTCGCGCGCTCGCTGTGCCGGCAATCTCCAGATTCCGCTTCGCCACGCTGTTCGTGTACGCGTCGTCGTTCACACCCACGAGCCCCTCGGCCACGGACACGACGTTGTTGATGTGGAATATGTCGCGCGCCTGGTCACGTGTCGCGCGGCTCACCCAGAAGTCGGCCGTCGCACGGATCACGGGAAATCCACTGCGGGCCAGCCACACGGAGTCACCGGTTGCCAGGTAGTACTGCCACTGCGCGATCGCGACATCGCCGTTGACGTGGATCTCCGAGTGGGCGTTCTGCGCGGCGAAGTGTGGGGTAGTCTCGTTTCCACGATCGTCGGCCTCCCACGGATACATCGCGCCGCGGAAGCCGTTCGCGCGTGCGTTCGCGCGCGCGGCATCCAGCGTGTGCGCACGAAAGTCGACGAGCGAACGCGCGATGTCGGGGTGCGTGAGCACGAGCGACGGGAACATCCACGTGTCGGAGTCCCAGAACACGTGGCCGTAGTAGCCGGCGCTCGAGAGTCCCATCGGCGGGATGGCGAGGGCCGTACCGGAGTCGGCGCTGCACAGCAGATAGAACAGCATCGAGCGCACGACACGCTGCATCGAGGGATCGCCGTCGATCTCGATGTCGGTCTCCCATCGCCTGCGCCACGATGCGGCGCTTCGTGCCGCGATCGCATCGTAGCCGACGTCGCGCGCGTACGTCGCGCGGCTCGTGGCCCGTTCCGCGGGCCGCCGCGTCTCGAGCGACGAGACGAGACTCACCAGATCGGAGAATTCGTACGTCTGCCCGGCCGCAGCATCGAATGCAAGCTCCACCATCGCGGTGTCGCCCGAGGCCGTCGTGTGCGTCGCGACTCCACGCAGCGTGCGGGCCCAGCCGATAGTCTCAGATTCCGCGAGCGAGAGCGTGCGCCCGTCCGGCATCGCGGTCATCTCGAGTCGTCCGCCGCCGGTCGCGAGCGTTGCCGTTCGTGAGCGGACGATCATGTGCCCCGGATACCACAGCTCGCGAGGTCCCCACTCGGGCTTCACCTTCTTGAGCTTGGCGAGCGGGAGTCGTTTGGGCGGGGGCCAGTTCACGAGTGCGAATCGCACGCGCATTCGCGCGGCCGCACGCGGAACCAGCACGATCCGGATCCCCGCCTGCGATGGATCCGCGCGCGAGATGAAGGTCTCTACCCGCACGGCGGTTCGTCTCGAGCCATCGCTCCAATCGTAGCTCGTGCGCGCAACACCATTGCGCATGTCGATCGTCTGACGGTACGCGTGAATCGCGTTGCTATTCGGTGTGGCAGCGCTGAGCCATCGCTCGCCGTCGAACACATCGATCGCA
>DATGDQ010000272.1:0-21925 GCA_035310785.1 Gemmatimonadaceae bacterium
CGAACATATACGCGACGATCGCGAATGGCCGGCCGAATGGGATGCCCTCGTTCAAGAACCGAATCACTCCGCAGCAGATGTGGGAGCTCGTGGCGTACGTGCGATCGATGAGTGGACAGGGCGGGAAGGCCGCGCGAACGAATCGCAACGACGAGATGGAGGTGCGCGCGGCGGAGTCGCAGACCAAGACGGAGAAGCCCGTGCTGGTCACGCCGCCACCCACGGTGACACCACCCGCCGAGGAGCATCCATGAGAATGCCGGCGCGATCAATCGCGAGAGCGTGTGCGGCGCTCGCGTGCGGGGCGTGCTCGCTGCACAACTCGCAGAACGCGCTCGACGCATCGGGTCCGCAGTCCGGGCGCATCGCGGGGCTGTGGTGGCTGATGCTGCCGATCGCTTCCGTAGTCTGGGTGATCGTGGTGGCGATTCTGATGTGGGGTGCGGCGCGCAAGCGAAGCCCGCGCGAGACGGCCGAGACGCGCGCCGGGAGCGAGGTGCTTGCGCGCAACGATGCGCGCGATCGCCGCATGACACGCATCGTTGCCGGCGGCGTGATCGCGACGGTGCTGACGCTGTTTTTCGTGCTCGTCGCGGATTTCCGGGTGGGGCAGGCGCTCACGATGCCTCCGTCCACGAAGGCCGTGCCCATCAAGATCGTGGGGCATCAGTTCTGGTGGGAGGTGCAGTATCCGGACTCGATCCCGAACCGTTCGGTGATCACCGCGAACGAGGTGCACATCCCGGTGGGCACGCCGGTGGTGATGGAGCTGCGCTCGTTCGACGTGATCCACAGCATCTGGGTGCCCAGTCTCACTGGGAAAAAGGATCTGATGCCTGGATATACGCGCTCGCTCTGGTTCCGCGCGGACACGCCCGGCGTATATCGCGGACAGTGCGCCGAGTTCTGCGGGCTCGAGCACGCGAAGATGCAGATGCTGGTGATAGCGCAGACGCAGAACGATTTCGATGCGTGGCTCTCTGCGCAGCGGGATACCGCCAAGACTCCTTCCGATTCGCTCGCGCAGCACGGGAAGACGGTCTTCGAAGGAACGACGTGCGTGATGTGTCATGCGATCAGCGGCACGACGGCGGCCGCGACCCTGGGACCCGATCTCACGCACGTTGGATCGAGGCAGACCATCGCCGCGGGCACGCTTCGCAACACGGACGCCAATCTCTATTCCTGGATCTCGGATCCGCAGCGCATCAAGCCGGGCGTGCTGATGCCTGCAACGAAGCTCAGCCCACGAGACATGCAGGCACTCGTCGCTTACCTGAGGCAGCTCAAATGACCGCGCCACCGGTGGCAGTGGGAGACTCTGTGCCCGTGGACGACAGGGCCGAGCGCGAGCAGATGACTCGCGTCTGGGAGCGGAAACCCGGACTGTGGGGATGGCTCACCACGACGAATCACAAGGAGATCGGGAAACGCTACATCACCACCGCCTTCATCTTCTTCCTGCTCGGCGGAATCGAGGCGGCGATGATGCGGGCGCAGCTCTCGCGCCCCGAGAACAGCTTCCTCGGACCCGACAAGTACAACCAGATCTTCACCATGCACGGCTCGACGATGATGTTCCTCTTCGCCGTGCCGATCATGGAGTCCCTCGGATTGTACTTCGTGCCGCTGATGGTCGGCACGCGCAACGTGGCCTTCCCCAGGCTCAACGCGTTCGGCTACTGGCTCTTTCTGATCGGCGGTTCGTTCCTCTACGTGCAATTCTTCCTGAACACGGGGCCCGACGTCGGCTGGTTCGCGTACGTGCCGCTCTCCGGACCTGCGTTCAGTCCGGGCAAGCGCGCGGACACGTGGGCACAGACGATCACGTTCACGGAGATCGTTGCGATCGTCGGCGCGATCGAGCTGATCGTGACGATCTTCAAGCAGCGCGCGGTCGGGATGTCGCTCAATCGCATCCCGATCTTCGTATGGGCGATGCTCGTGACGGCATTCATGATCATGTTCGCGATGCCCGCGGTGGCGACCGCCAGCATGTACCTGGCTCTCGACCGGCTGGTGGGCACGCACTTCTTCAATCCGTCCGAGGGAGGCGACGTGTTGCTCTGGCAGCACATGTTCTGGTTCTTCGGGCATCCCGAGGTCTACATCATCTTCCTCCCCGCCACCGGACTCGTCTCGACGATGCTTCCGGCGTTCACGCGACGACCGGTGTTCGGGTATCCCGCGATGGTGCTCGCGCTGGTCTCCGTCGCGTTCATGGCGTTCGGGTTGTGGGTCCACCACATGTTCGCGACCGGTATTCCGCAGCTGGCGGCGAGCTTCTTCACGGCCACGAGCACGATGATCGCGATCCCGAGCGGCGTCCAGATCTTCTGCTGGCTCGCGACGATATGGAGCGGGCGCCCGCGCTTCGCCACGCCGTTGCTGTTCATCATGGGGTTCATCGTGCTGTTCGTGATCGGCGGCGTGACGGGCGTCATGATCGCGTCCGTTCCCTTCGATCTGCAGGTGCACGACACCTTCTTCATCGTCGCGCACTTCCACTACGTGCTCATGGGCGGCGCGGTATTCCCGCTGTTCGGCGCGTTCTACTACTGGTTTCCGAAGGTGACGGGACGGATGCTCAGCGAGCGGCTGGGGAAATGGAACTTCTGGCTCTTCTTCATCGGGATGAATCTCACCTTCTTCCCGATGCACTGGCTGGGCTTCTACGGAATGCCGCGGCGGGTGTACACGTATCTCGCGAGCACGGGATGGGGGCCGCTCAATCTCCTCGCGAGCATCGGCGCGCTCGTGATCGCGAGCAGCGTGATCATCTTCCTCGTCAACGTGCTCGTGAGCGTGCGCGATGGCGCGATCGCCGGCGACAATCCGTGGGACGCGGACACGCTCGAGTGGGCGACGAGCTCGCCCCCGCCGCCATATAACTTCCTGCACCTCCCCGTGGTCCAGGGTCGCAGCGCATTGTGGGACGAAGGTGACGAGCACCAGGTTGCCGTGGGCACGAGCACCGAGCGGCGAGAGGTGCTGCTCACCACCACACTCGACGCGCAGCCGGACAGCCGGGAGTCGCATCCGCACGATTCGATCTGGCCGTTCGCGATGGCGTTGGCGATCGGCGTGCTCTTCATCACCGCGATCTTCACCGCACTCGCGTTGCCGATCGGCGGGGCGCTCGCACTCGTCGCCTTCGCGGGGTGGGCGTGGCCTTCGAGCGAAGACGTGAAGACCGAGAGCGACGAAAAGATCTCGCTGGAGGGTGCGTGATGGCCAAGCGCGAGCGGGTAACCGTGGACGTCACCGAGCTGCCGACCATCGTGTTCGGACATCGCGGGCTCTTGTGGTGGGGCACGTGGGGCTTCGCGGTTGCCGAGGGCATGACGCTCGTGCTCAGCATCGCGACGTACTTCTATCTTCGCCCCAACTTTCAGTCGTATCCGCCACTCGGCTATCCGCAACCAGACTGGATCGCGCCGACGATCGGCATGGCGCTCTTCCTCGCGACGTGCATCCCGGCTCATTATCTCAAGCAGTCCGCACGACGGCTCGATCACGCGGCCACAAACCGGTGGCTGGTCATCCTGAGCGTGAGCGCGCTCGTGCTGTGCGCGGTGCGCACGGTCGATTTCTACGCGCTCCGGGTGCTCTGGATGAGCAGTGCATACGGCTCCGTGCTCTGGGTGCTCCTCGGTTTCCACGGATCGCTGCTGGTGATCGAGGCAGCGGAAGTGATCGGAACGACGGCGCTCTACATCAAAGGCCCGGTGTTGCCGCGGCACTTCCCCGATGCGTGCGACATCAGCAACTACTGGTATTTCCTGGTCCTGTCCTGGCTGCCGATCTGGTTCATCGTGTACCTCGGGCCGCGACTCTGGTAGAGGATGGCGCTGCGGAGCAGCTGCTCACAGCCGTCGAAGAGTGTCATTCGCCTATTCCTCGCGCCGCGACCGGACCGCGTACACGATTCCGGCGCCCAGCGTCGCAGCGGCCAGGAGAGCGGGAATGGGACGGAGCGTCGCCGTCGTGCTCAGGCTCCGCTTCATCACGTGACCTCTGTAGTTGCCCCGAACGCGCGGATCGCCGGGCCGCGGCTCGAACAGCGTGTCGTCGTAGCGCGCGGGCTCGTCGGTGCGCGACCCCTCGAACGTCGTCGCCACCTTGAACTTGTCGCCCAGCACGGGAGCCACCTTCTCGATGAGCGTGAACGCCTTCGCGCCACCGCCCACGCGAACCGTGCGATGCTGGTGCGCCGCGCAGTGCAGAATCGCGTTCGCAACGAGCTCCGGCGCGTACACGGGCGGTTGATGCTTCGGCTCGACCTCCATGTAGTTCTTCGCGTGCTCCGGATACGGCGTGTCGATGGCCGACGGCTCGACGAGGGTCACCGAAACTGGCGCCTTCTCCTTCTCGAGCTCGATGCGCAGCGTCTCCGTGAATCCCTTGAGGGCGTGCTTGCTCGCGTTGTAGTGCCCCTGTAGCGGAATGACGGTTTCCGACAGCTCACTTCCCACGTTGATCAGCGCGCCGCCTCTGCTCTTGAGATGCTCCAGCGCGACGAGGCTGCCGTGCACGGTGCCCCAATAATTGGTATCGAACAGGCGGCGCGCATCGAGGAGCGAAACCTCCTCGAGCAATCCGTATATCGAGACGCCGGCGTTGTTCACCCACGTGTCGATGCGACCGAACTCGCGAATGGCCGTCTGCGCCAGATTGCGCACCGCGTCGATGTCCGCGACGTCGCCCGCAGCGTACGCCACCTGACTCCCGATCTCGTTGATCTCCTGCGCCACGATCTGCAGATCTTCCTCGGCGCGCGCGTTGAGCACCACCGACGCGCCGCGTTTGGCGGCCTGCTTCGCCGTCGCGAGGCCGATGCCGCTCGTCGCTCCCGTGATGACGATGACCTGGTCGCGCACTGGTTTCAGCTGAATCTTCATTGCCGACACTCTCCCGCGTTGTCTCGGAATCCATTCAAGGGCCGACTCCGCCGCTGGCGGAACGGTCACGCACGTCCCTCGGCTCGACGGCAGGTGCCGTGCCCGCGGATGCGTGTCCACCCTGTGTCCTGTGGAGACGCTGCCGGGTGCGAGTGGCGCTGGCTCGGAATGTGAAATCGAAACGCGCATGACTCACGGCGCTGTCGTCATTCAGACCGACCCCGACCCGATCGATTCGCGCCCCGTGGCCGAGAAGCCGAGCATTCTCGACGCGGGTACAGGCGTGCTCTGGTACGCGATACTCGGCGCACCGGTGCTCACGCTCCTGAACCTCGAGCTCAGCTATGCGCTGACATCTGTGGCGTGCCGAGCGGGAAGCCAGGTGGGGATGAACGTGGTGACGGCGATTCTGCTGGTGCTCGTCATCGTGGCCGGTGTGGCAGCCGCGACGCGCTTGCGGCGCGATTGGGCGGACGAAGACACCGTGCTCTCGCGCCCGAGCTTCATGGCGTTTCTCGGCATACTGGAGAGTATGCTATTCTCGATCGTCATCATCGCGCAGTGGATGCCGCACGCGTATCTGTCGGCGTGTCAGTAACCGGCGCGATTACTCTCGCGGCGCGATCACCAGGGCACCGAGCGGCGGAAGGTCGAGCGACAGGGACTGTGGATAGCCATGGAAGGGCGAAGAGTCCGTCGTGAGCGTGCCTTCGCGCCCGTATCCGCTTCCGCCGAATCGTGTCGCGTCCGATGAGAGCAGAATCTCATAGCCGCCCGGCTCCGGCACTCCGACTCGGTAGTTCGCCCGAGGCTCCGGCGTCATGTTGAGCACGATCACCGCATGCGCGTCGCCGGCGCGCCGAACGTAGCTCAACACCGAGTTCATCTTGTCGGCGACATCGATCCACGAGAATCCGCTGTAATCGAAGTCATCGCGCCAGAATTCGGGATGACTGTCGTACAGCCCGCCGAGCTCCTGCACGAATCGCAGGAAGGCGCCGTGCGCCTGGTCATCGGCGAGATGCCAGTCGAGGCTCACATCGTGATTCCATTCGTTGTACGGCGCGATCTCGGTGCCCATGAAGAGCAGCTTCTTGCCCGGCCGCGTGTACATGTACGCCAGCATCAGGCGCAGGTTGGCGAGCTTGCGCCACGCGTCGCCCGGCATCTTCTCGAGCAGCGATCGCTTGAGATGCACGACCTCGTCGTGCGACAGCGGCATGATGAAACGCTCGCTGTATTCGTACAGCATCGCGAACGTGAGCTGGTCCTGATGATACGAGCGGTAGAGCGGATCCTGGCTGAAGTACGCGAGGGTATCGTGCATCCACCCCATGTTCCATTTGTACGTGAAGCCGAGCCCGCCCTCGTGTGGCGGCTTGGTGACCCCGGGCCAGGACGTGGACTCTTCGGCAATCGTGTAACAGCCCGGCGCATCGGTTCGCACGGAGTCGTTCATCGCGCGCAGAAAGTCGATGGCGTCGAGATTCTCCCGGCCACCGAAGCGGTTGCGCATCCACTCGCCTGGCTTGCGGCTGTAGTCCAGATACAGCATCGAGGCCACGGCGTCGACGCGCAGCCCATCGCAGTGGTATTCGCGCAGCCAGAAGAGCGCGTTCGCGATGAGGAAGTTGCGCACCTCGGTGCGCGCGTAGTTGAAGATCAGTGTGCCCCAATCCGGATGCTCGCCGAGTCGCGGATCGTCGTGCTCGTAGAGCGCGGTGCCATCGAAGCGGCGGAGCGCAAAATCGTCCTTCGGAAAGTGCGCGGGCACCCAATCGAGGATGACGCCGATACCGGCACGATGCAGTGAGTCGACGAAGAATTTGAAGTCGTCGGGCGAGCCGTAGCGGCGCGTCGGCGCGAAGTATCCGGACACCTGATAGCCCCACGATCCGGTGAATGGATGCTCCATCACGGGCATCAGCTCGATGTGCGTGAAGCCGAGCCGCTGGCAATGCTCGACCAGCCGCGGGGCGAGCTCGCGGTAGGTGAGCGACCGGTTGTCGTTCTCCGGCACGCGCGCCCACGAGCCAAGATGCATCTCGTAGATGAGCATCGGCAGCCTGGTGCTGTCCCGATTCGGACGCGCATCCATCCACTCGTGGTCGCTCCACTCGTAGCGGTCGAGGTCGACGACGCACGAGGCGGTCTCGGGGGGCGCTTCCATTCCGAACGCGAACGGATCGGTCTTGATGCGCGCGATGCCTTCGCGCGTACGAAGCTGATACTTGTACATGGACCCGGGCCCGACGCCGGGAACGAACAGCTCGAACACACCGGACGATCCGAGCCGGCGCATGGGGAGGAGGCGCCCGTCCCACCCGTCGACCTGGCCGATCACACTCGCGCTGCGCGCGTTCGGCGCCCACACGGCGAATGACACGCCGCGCTCCCCGTCGATCTCCCGTGGATGCGCGCCGAGCATCCTCCAGAGCTGGCGATGCGTGCCCTCGTTGAAGAGATGCAGATCGACATCGCCGACGGTGGGAAGGAAGCGATATGGATCGCCGCGCTCCCACGTGGCACCACTCGCGAAGTGGAAGCGAAGCCGATATCGAATCGGGAGCGTCTCGCCGGCAACGAATGCGCCGAACAGGCCGCCGGCGAGCCGCTCGAGATCGACGTGCCTTCCATCCGCGAGCAGCGCCTCGGCGCGCACGGCGTCCGGGTGCATCGCGCGAATGACGACGCCGCCCGGTGCCGAATGCGCGCCGAGGACGTGGTGCGGATCATCGTGATCGCCGACGAGAAGGCGGTTGATCTCTCCGGGGTCGATGCCCGTGAGCGCATCCCGGGTGAGGGCCGGCGAGGTCACGCGGTCTCCAACTGATAGCGCAGGAGCACGAGCGAGAATGGTGCGAGGGTGATCTCGCTCACGGGCTCATCGACCACCGTTGGACGCTCCGTGTCGACGGTGAGGACCCACGTTCCGGGGATCTCGAGATGCGGAAGGCACCAGCCTTCCTCTCCTTCCCGGTTGTTCACCACGAGTAGGAGGGTGTCGCCCTTGATCGGGCGGCCGCGCTCATCGATCTCGTCCGCCGCCTCGCCGCGAATGAGCATCCCGAGCGAGTGGCTGCTGGTGTCGTTCCATTCCGCATCGGTCATCTCGCGTCCATCCGCGCGCAGCCATGTCACATCCTTCGCGCCGGCCCCCACGGGATGGCCACGGAAGAAGTAGCGACGGCGGAGTGCAGGATTCGTGCGACGGATGGCGAATATGCGCTGCGCGAATTCCAGAATCCCCTTCTCGCGCTCGTCGAGGTCCCAGTTCATCCACGAGATCTCGTTGTCCTGCGCGTAGGCGTTGTTGTTGCCTTCCTGCGTGCGTGCGATCTCGTCGCCGTGCGCGATCATCGGCACACCCTGCGAGAAGGCCAGCGTCGCGAGGAAGTTGCGAATCTCGCGATCGCGGCGGCGCATGACCCTGGGATCCGAGGTCGGCCCTTCCACGCCCCAGTTGCGGCTCATGTTGTCGTCGGTGCCGTCGCGATTGTTCTCGCCGTTGGCCTGATTGTGCTTGGACTCGTAGCTCACGAGATCGTTGAGCGTGAACCCATCGTGCGCGACCACGAAGTTCACGCTCGCATACGCCTCGCGAGCGCTCCACTGGTAGATGTCGCTCGAGCCCGAGAGGCGGGACGCCAGCTCGTCGACCATCCCGGCATCTCCGCGCCAGAAGCGACGAACGTCATCGCGATACTTGCCGTTCCACTCCGCCCAGCCGATCGGGAAGTTGCCGACCTGATATCCGCCGGGACCGAGGTCCCACGGCTCGGCGATGAGCTTCACGCGCGAGAGAACGGGATCCTGGTGGATGATGTCGAAGAACGCGCTGAGCCGATTGACCTCGAACAGCTCGCGCGCGAGCACGGGCGCGAGATCGAAGCGAAAGCCATCCACGTGCATCTCGGTCACCCAGTAGCGCAGCGAATCCATGATCAGCTGGATCGTGCGCGGGTGCAGCATGTTGAGACTGTTCCCCGTGCCCGTGTAGTCCGTGTAGAAGCGAGGATTGTCGGGCTCGAGGCGATAGTACGCCTTGTTGTCGATGCCCTTGAGCGAGAGCGTCGGCCCGAGATGATTTCCCTCGGCCGTATGATTGTAGACGACGTCTAGAATCACCTCGATGCCGGCGGAGTGCAGCGTCTTCACCATCGACTTGAACTGCACCACCTGGCTTCCCAGACCACCAACAGCGTAGCGCACGTCGGGCGCGAAGAAGCCGATGGTGTTGTAGCCCCAGTAGTTCGTCAGCCCCTTCTCGGCGAGCAGCCGATCGACCGCGAAGTGATGCACCGGGAGCAGCTCGAGCGCCGTGATGCCGAGCGATCGGAGATGATCGATCACCGCATCGGATGAGAGCGCGAGATAGGTACCGCGAATCTCTTCGGGCACATCGGGGTGCCGGATCGTGAGCCCCTTGGTGTGCGCCTCGTAGATCACGGTTCGATTCCACGGCGTGCGCGGCGGCGCATCGTTGCCCCACGTGAACGCGCTGTCGATGACGACGCTCTTCGGCATGCCCCCGGCGCTGTCTGCATGACTCATCTCGAGATCCTGCCCCGGACTCCCGACTTTGTACGCGAACAGCGCATCGCTCCACTGAATCGACCCGCTGATCGCCTTCGCGTAGGGATCGATCAGGAGCTGGTTCGGATTGAAGCGGTGCCCTTCCTGCGGCGAGTACGGTCCGTCCACGCGATAGCCGTAGAGCTGACCAGGGCGGATGTCGGGGAGGTAGCAGTGCCAGATCTGGTCGCTGCGCTCGACGATCGGAATGCGATAGCGCTCCTTCGCATCCGCGTGCGAGTCGAAGAGGCACAGCGTCACTCCCGTGGCGTTCTCGGAGAAGATCGAGAAGTTCACGCCCTCTCCGTCCCACGTTGCGCCGAGCGGATAGGGCGCTCCGGGCCAGACGCGCATCACACGTTCTCCTTGTAGAAGAGCCAGGCGGAGAGCGACGGCACCACGACTGCCGCTCCGCCTGCGAGCGCATCATCGACGAACGCACCGCTCGTGGAGAAACGTGCGCGCCAGAGGCCGTCGCGCTCGCCGCCGAGCGGGATCGTGCGCTCGCTCGTCGCGAGGTTGAACAGCGCGAGCAGGCTCCGTGCGCCCGGCGCGTCGAGCCGCATCGTGATCCAGCGCGCGCTCGCGTCGCTTTGCACAGTGATGTGCGCCGCGCCGGGGCGGAGCGCGGGCTCCTCGCGCCGAACGGCGAGCAGCTCGCGATAGATCATGCGCAGGCCCTCGTGCTCGCTCTCGCTCCCCAGCTCGAAGTGGATGCGCGAGCGGGCGAACGTCTCCGGTGACTGCGGATCCGGCACCTCGCCCGTCCATCCGAACGAGCGAAACTCCTCGCCTCGCCCCCTGCGAACGGCATCGGCGAGATCGCTATCCTCGTGACTCACGAAGTAGAGGAACGGCGACCTCTCGCCGTATTCCTCGCCCATGAACAGCATGGGCACATACGGTGAGAGCAGGAGCAGCGCGGCCGCGAGCCTCAGCGCATCGGGCGGCACGAGCGCGGCCAGTCGATCACCCGTCGCGCGGTTGCCCACCTGATCGTGATTCTGAATGGATATAATGAAGTGGTCAGCCGCAATATCCATCGCCGGCGCGCCATGCCGGCGCCGGCGATGCGGCGCGTACTGCCCCTGAAACACGAAGCGCCGCTCGATCGCATCCGCGATCGCCTGGATATCGCCGTAGTGCGCGAAGCCCTCGTAGTAGCCGGCGCTTTCGCCAGTGAGCGCCACGTGCACCGCGTGGTGAAAGTCATCGCTCCACTGCGCATCCATGGCGTACCCACCTTTTTCCACGGGGCGCAGCAGTCGCGGATCGTTGAGATCACTCTCGGCGATCACCTTCACCTTGCGGCCGAGCTCCGCCGCGAGCGCGTGCACGCGCGCCGTGAGCTCCGCCAACACGTGCCGCGCCTGGAAATCGAAGATCCCGTGGATCGCGTCGAGTCTGAGCGCATCGAAGTGGAAGTCGGCGATCCAGTAGCAGGCGTTCTCGATGACGAATCGACGCACTTCATCGCTGTCGGGGCCGTCGAAGTTGACGGCGGGGCCCCACGGCGTGCGATACACGTCCGTGAAGTACGGCGCGAACTCGGCCAGATAGTTCCCCTCGGGCCCGACGTGGTTGTAGACCACATCGAGCACGACGGCCAGGTCGTGTGCATGCGCGGCATTCACGAGACGTTTGAGCGCCTCCGGCCCGCCATAGCTGTTCTGCGGGGCGTACAGCTCCACGCCGTCGTATCCCCAGTTTCGCTCGCCGGGGAACTGCGCGACGGGCATCAGCTCGACGGCGGAGATCCCGAGCTCGCGCAACGCGGCCAGGCGAGGAATCACCGCATCGAAGGTGCCCTCGGGCGTGAACGTGCCCACGTGCAATTCGTAGATGACGTAGTCCGCCATCTCGATTCCCTTCCACGCGTGATCGGTCCACTCGAAGGTGTCCTGATCGACGACGCGCGATGCGCCGTGCACGCCGTAGGGCTGCCACCGCGATGCGGGATCGGGACGCTCCGGCCCGTCATCCAGGCGATACGCATAGTCATCGCCGGGCCGGACGCCCGGAACCGTCGCGGAGAAGACTCCATGCTCGCTTCGCGCGAGTGAGTGATAGCCCGCGGCATTGCCAGTGCGCACGCGGACCGATAGATCGCGCGCCCTCGGGGCCCACACCACGAAGCGTGTCGCGCCGTCCTGGGGACGGGCGCCGAACGTCGGTGCAATCACCGCTGTGGGAGCAGTCAAACGACGCTCGGCGCAAGCATCTTCTCGATCCCGAGCAACGGAATCCACGCCCACGTCGGCCGGTTATTCAGCTCGTATGCCAGCTCGTAGAAGAGCTTCTCGAGCTCGAACAAATCGATGAGTGCGGGTGCACTCTTGTCGCCATAGCCGCGAAGAAACGCGGCGCGCGCCATCGCCTCCCACTGCGCGGCCCGATCGCGATCCGCATCGTTGTGCGAGGCCGCGGTGGCCGCGGCGTACGCGAACGACCGAAGCATTCCCGCGACGTCGCGCGCAGGGCTGTTGAGCGCGCGGCGCTCGGCGAGCGGCCGCGCGGGCTCGCCCTCGAAGTCGATGATCATCCAGTCGTGCTCGGTGCGGAGTACCTGGCCGAGATGGTAGTCGCCATGGTGGCGCGAGAGGATACCGGCGGCCGAGGGTCCACCGAGCGCGTGGAGGATATCATCGAGCTTGGCCAACGCGTCCATGCGCCGGTTGCACGCGGCGAGCGCGAGGGGGCGCGAGCGTGCGTCGAGTGCGGGCGCGAGCCGGTCCAGCAGCGCGAAGCCCTGCTCCACGGAGCGACGAACGCCGCCGGCCCAGCGCGCGACATCCGCCGCGGTCGCATCACGCGGCGCGAATGCGGGATCATCCGTGGGCGTCGCGAGAGCGCGATGGAGCTCGGCGGTGATCGCGCCGAGCTGCGCCGCTTCTGCTTCGAACGGATCGTGGCGCACATCCCCCTCGCCGTGCGTGAAGGCGCGCGCACGTGCGAGGGCGTGCGCCCAACCGTCCATCGCGCCGGCGACGAGTCGCGAGAGCATGCCGGCGACCGAGCGCTCACCGTGATGCTCGAGCACGAGCACGGCATAGAGCTCGGGCGTGTGGCGGAATTGTGTGTGCGCGGTGAGATAGCGCGCGATCTCGACATCGGGACTCTCTCCGCGCTCGAGCCGGCGAAACAGCTTGAAGATCGCGGACTCTCCGAAGATGATCGAGCTGTTGCTCTGCTCTCCGCCGATCACGTGCGAGGCACCGCTGACGCGCGGGCCGCTGCGTGCGACGCGCTCGGCGCGGAGCGTGGCGCCGTCGCCCGGGAACTGCTCGCCCTCGGAGAGCGCGCGTGCGATACGCGCCCGGAATGCGGGGTCATCGATCGCGTCGAAGAGCAGGCCTTTCACTACCGGCGACTCGACGAGCTCGAGCACCGCCGCCGGCGCGTGCGCGCGGCTCATCTCGCGCTCGCGCACGGAAAGCGGGAGCTGATAGCTCGCGACCGAGCCATCCTCGAGGGCGACCTCGATGCGCGCGATTGCCCACCGCTGTCCTTCGCCGGCCACCGGTATGACATCCACGATGCGCGCCTCGAACGACCGAGCCGACTTCTCACCGAACCAGCGGCGCTCGCGGAGAAAATGCGTGAGCGTCGCCGAGTCGATCGACCGCAGCGCATCGGGCTCGAGCGCATTTTCCAGTGCACCCGATATGGTGAGCGTCACGTTCTGTACACCCCGCGCCGCTCGGGCGCTTCTTCCGCGGGTGTCAATCTGAACCAGTAGAAGTTGTGCGGTCCGAGCGCGAAGAGGTACGGATTCTCGGTGATGGGCGGGAAGCGAATGTTGCCGATCATCTCCACCGGCACCATCCCGAGGAAGCGCTGCAGATTGATGCGCGCGGGCTGCACGAATCGCGAGAGATTGTTGACGCAAAGAATCGTCTCGTCCTCGTACGAGCGAAGATAGGCGAGCACCGCGCGATTCTCGGGGAGCAGCATCTCGAACGTGCCTCGTCCGAATGCGCGGTGCTGCGTCCGCACCTTCACGATGCGCCGCATCCAGCGCAGGAGCGAGGTTTGCGTGCGCTCCTGCGCGACGACGTTCACTCCCTGATAGCCGTACGGCGGATCCATGATCAACGGGAAGTAGAGCGCCTGCTGGTCCGCCTCCGAGAAGCCCGAGTTCCAGCCGCCGTTCCACTGCATCGGCGTGCGCACGCCATTTCGATCGCCGAGGAACACGTTGTCGCCCATGCCGATCTCGTCGCCATAGTAGATGATGGGCGTGCCCGGCATGGTGAGCAGCAGCGCATTCATCAGCTCGATCTGCCGGCGGCCGTTGTCGAGCAGCGACGCGAGCCGGCGCCGGATGCCGAGATTGATGCGCATCCGCGACTGGCTCGCGTACTCGCGATACATGTAGTCGCGCTCCTCGTCCGTAACCATCTCGAGCGTGAGCTCGTCGTGGTTGCGGAGGAAGATCGCCCACTGGCACTCATCGGGAATCGGCGGTGTCTGTGCGAGGATCTCGACGATCGGGCTGCGATCCTCCTTCCGGATCGCCATGTACATGCGCGGCATCAGCGGAAAGTGGAATGCCATGTGGCACTCCTTTCCATTGCCGAAGTACGGGATCACATCGCTCGGCCACTGGTTCGCCTCGGCGAGCAGCAGCCTGTTCTGGAACTCGGCATCGAGCGCCGCGCGAATCTCGCGCAGCACCTCGTGGGTCTCGGGGAGATTCTCGCAGTTCGTTCCGTCGCGCTCGATGAGATACGGAATCGCGTCCAGCCGCATGCCATCGACGCCCATGCGGAACCAGAAGCGCATCACCTCGATCACCGCGGCGCGAACCTCCGGGTTGTCGAAGTTGAGATCGGGCTGGTGGCTGAAGAAGCGGTGCCAATAGAACTGCTCGGCCACCGGATCCCACGTCCAGTTCGAGACCTCGGTGTCGGTGAAGATGATCCGCGCATCCTTGTACTTCGTGGGATCGTCGGACCATACGTACCAGTTGCGCTCGGGCGAGCCGCGCGGTGATGTGCGCGCACGCTGGAACCACGCATGCTGGTCCGACGTGTGATTGATGACGAGCTCCGTAATGACCCGGATGTTGCGCGAATGAGCCTCGTCGAGCAGCCGCTGGAAGTCCTCGATCGTGCCATACTGCGGGTGCACCGACTCGTACTCGGAGATGTCGTAGCCATCATCGCGCAGCGGCGACGGATAGAATGGCAGCAGCCAGAGCGTGTTGACGTTGAGCGACTGGATGTAGTCGAGCTTCTGAATCAATCCCGGAAAATCGCCGAAGCCGTCACCGTTGCTGTCGCGAAACGCCTTGACGTGGAGCTGGTAGATGATCGCGTCCTTGTACCACAGCGGATCGTTGGCGGAGATGGGTCGCGCGGAGCGGTCGGGCATCGGAGGGGGTTGAGGGCGATTGGTCGGGATCAGCGCTGCAGCCGGAGAATGTGTCCCGGCTGAAGATTCGGGTCGAGTCGCACGTAGTTGCGGGCACCACGCCAGCTGTATCGCGCGCCCGTGAGCAGATCCTCGACGACGTACGGGATGTCGGGATCGAGTCCCAGTTCCGCGAGCGGCACCGTCACGACGGTTTCCTGCGCGCGGGAGGGATCGAGATTCACGATGATGAGCAGATCGTTCCGCCATCCCGGTGCCGTCTTCGTGAAGAAGAGAATCTGCGTGTTCTCGGAATCGCGAAAGGTGAGATTGTCCATGCGGTGCAGCGCCGGGTTGTCGCGCCGGATCGTGTTGAGCAGCGTGATGTCGGCGTTGAGGTTTCCGGGCGCATCCCAGTCGCGCACGCGGATCTGATACTTCTCGGAGTCGAGATACTCTTCGCTGCCCGCGCGCACCGGAGTGTTCTCGGCGAGCTCGAAGCCACTGTAGATGCCGTAGAGCGGAGACATCGTCGCGGCGAGCATGAGGCGCACGCGAAAGGCCGGGCGACCGCCCGCTTGCAGGTACTCGTGGAGAATGTCGGGCGTGTTGGCGAAGAGATTGCCGCGCATGTACTCGAGCGCGGCAGGGCTGTGCATCTCCGCCCACCACGAGCGCAGCTCGCTCGCGGTGTTCTTCCACGTGAAGTACGTGTACGACTGCGTGAAGCCGAGCTTGGCGAGCAGCTTCATCGTGCGCGGGCGAGTGAACGCCTCGGCGAGGAAGACGACATCGGGGTATCTCGCGTGCACCGCGTTGATCACCCACTCCCAGAATGCGAACGGCTTCGTGTGCGGGTTATCGACGCGAAACATTCGCACACCATGCTCGGCCCAGAAGAGAAAGATGTCGCGACAGGCGTTCCAGAGCCCGTCGCGATCCTCGCACCAGAAGTTGAGCGGATAGATGTCCTGATACTTCTTCGGCGGATTCTCCGCGTACTTGATCGTGCCGTCCGGGCGCACGAAGAACCACTCGGGGTGCGCCTTGAGCCACGGATGGTCGGGCGAGCACTGAAGGGCGTAGTCGAGCGCGATCTCGAGCCCCAGCTCGGCCGCAGCAGCGACGAGCGTGTCGAAGTCCGCGAGCGTGCCGAGCTTCGGCTCGACGGAGGTGTGGCCGCCCACCTCGTTGCCGATCGCCCACGGACTTCCGGGATCGTCGGGTCCCGCGGCGAGGGAGTTGTTCGGCCCCTTTCGCGCAGAGATGCCCACGGGATGAACGGGAGGGAGATAGACGACATCGAATCCGAGCGCCGCGATGCGGGGAAGCGCGCGCGCGGTGCTCAGAAACGTGCCGTGCACACGTGGGTCATTGGTCTGCGAGCGCGGGAAGAGCTCGTACCAGCTCGCGAATGCGGCGCGCTCGCGATCGACCCACACCTCGAGCTCGCGCGAGTACGACGTGAGATCGAGCGGCGAATAATTCTCGTCGAACAACGTGTGCAGACCGCCATCCAGGGCGGCTGCGATGCGTTCGGGGCCGGGCAGATCCGTGTCGTGAATCTGCAGCGCGGCCGCCCGCAGCGCGTTGCGCGCATCGCCGAAGCGCGCGCGCCGAGCGGCTGCGTCGAGGAGCTCTGCTCCCTCGAGGAGCTCGGACGATACGTCCTGCCCTGCCCCCACCTTTTTCTGGAGCTCGCTGCGCCAGGTGCCGAAGCGATCGGTCCATGCCTCGACGGTGTAGACCCACCGCCCAGCCCGGTCGACCTTGAAACCGCCAACCCATTGGTCGGCGTTCTGCTCGTAATGCATCGGCACCGTGCGCCACTCCTCGTCGGCGGGTCCGCTGTAACGGATGCGGGCCGAGAGGAGATCGTGGCCGTCTTTCAGAATGTCGGCGCGAACTTCGAAGGCGTCACCAACCACACGTTTGACGGGATATCGGCCCGAGTCGAGCTCCGGCCGTACACATTCGATCACCAGGGGTGCGGGCGAACGCGGCGTCGTCACCTTGGTCGAGCGTCGTCGGTTGGTCGTGGAGGCCATTTCGGAGTTCGGGAATGCGAGATCGCGGGAGAGGACACGCGACGGGAAAGATAGACGAATCCCGGCTGTGGCGATGGGGGTAGCTTTCGCAAGACGCAGGCCCTCTGCCGGTCACCATGGGAACGAGGAGTATCACGCAATGCGGGGGATTCTGATCAAGCGGCTTGGCGGCCCGGAGGTGCTCGAGTATGGCGAGCTGCCCGATCCCAAGCCGGGACCCGGAGAGGCGCTGATTCGCGTGCGCGTTGCCGGCGTCAACTTCACGGACGTGTACTCGCGTACCGGGATGTACCCGGGTACGCTCCCGTTCATTCCCGGCGTCGAGGGCGTTGGAATCGTCGAGCAGCTCGGAGCGGGCGTGACGGGCGTGCGGGTCGGCGACCGGGTGGGCTGGGTGTTGATCAAGGGCGGGTACGCCGAGCTCGTGGCGATTCCGGCCGATCGGCTCGTGCCGATTCCGGCGAGCATCGATGACCGCACCGCGGCGGCGATCTTGTTGCAGGGGATGACCGCGCACTTTCTGCTGCGCGACTGCTATCGCGTGACGAAGGACGAGTGGATTCTGATCCACGCGGCGGCGGGCGGCGTCGGCCTGCTCATGACGCAGATTGCGCACAGGATCGGCGCGCGCATCATCGGGACGACGTCGACGGAGGAGAAGGCGGCGCTCGCGCGAGAGGCGGGCGCGGACGAGCTCGTGCTCTACACGAAGGAGGATTTCCAGCTGGCGGCGCGGCGCATCACGGGCGGTGTGGGCGCGAGCGTCGTCTACGATTCGGTGGGCAAGACCACGTTCGAGAAGAGCCTCGATTCCCTTCGACCGCGCGGCTACATGGTATTGTTCGGGGCGTCGAGCGGGCCGGTGCCGCCGCTCGATCCGCAGGTGCTCAATCGAAAGGGGTCGCTCTATCTGACGCGGCCGACGCTGGGGAATTACATCAGCACGCGAGAAGAGCTGCTGGGTCGTGCACGAGAGCTGTTCGACTGGGTGTCGAAGGACGAGCTCGAGGTGCGCGCGGAGCACGAGTATCCGCTTGCGAACGCTGCGCAGGCGCACGCGGACATCGAAGGGCGCAAGACGACGGGCAAGATTCTGCTCACCATTTGATCTCACTTTCTCCCGACCTCTCGCATCCACTGCTCGCGCTTCCGCTGCTCTTCGGCGCGGGAGTGCTGACGAGCCTCACGCCGTGCGTCTACCCGATGATCCCGATCACGGTGGCGCTCGTGGGCGGCGAGAGCACGGGCGCGCGCTCGCGGTGGCGGCCGTTCGTGCTCACGCTGAGCTACGCGATCGGGCTCGCGCTCGTGTACGCGCTGCTCGGCGTGCTGGCGGGATTGTCGGGCACATTGTTCGGCAGCATCAGCACGAATCCGTGGCTGTTGTTCGCCATGGGGAATCTGCTGCTCGTGTTCGCGCTCGTGATGCTCGACGCGATTCCGCTGCCGATCCCCGCGTGGGTGATGGCGAAGGCCGCGAGCGCGGGGCGCGGCGGCGGGCTCGGTGGTGCGTTCGGGATGGGGGCCGCGTCCGGCGTCGTCGCCGCGCCGTGCGGCGCACCGGTGATGGCGGCCGTGCTCACGTGGGTCGGCAGCACGCGCAGCGGCACGCTCGGCTTTCTCTATCTGTTCGTGTTCTCCTTCGGGATGACCGCGTTGCTCATCGTGGTGGGCACGTTTTCGGGCGCCCTCGCACGATTGCCCAAGGCCGGTGTATGGATGGTGTGGGTGAAGCGACTCTTCGCGCTGCTGATGATCGGGGCGGCCGAGTACTACTTCGTGACAATGGGACAGGTGCTACTGTGATTTCGAAGATCAGAATGATCTCGGTGTGTGCGGCGGGCGCGATGGTGATGCTCTTCGCTCGCGGCGCGCGCGCGCAGGATCCGCTCGGACTTCCGGTTGGCGCGAAGGCGCCCGGTGCCGCGGTGCAGACGCTCGACGGCAAGCGTGTCGATCTCGCGAGCTACATTGGCAAGGGACCGGTGGTGCTCGAGTTCTGGGCGCTCTGGTGCGGCAACTGCAAGGAGCTCGAGCCGCAGCTCAAGCAGCTCACCGCGAAGTACGCGGGCAAGGTGACGTTCGTCTCGGTGGCCGTGAGTGTGAACGAGTCACCGGAACGTGTGAAGCTTTATGCGCAAAAGTATGGACTGACGCAGCAGCTCGTATTCGACACGGATGGCGCGGCGACCGATGCCTACTCCGCGCCCGCGACGTCGTACGTGGTCGTGGTGGATCGAAGTGGGAAGATCGTGTACACGGGATTGGGCGGTGAGCAGAAGCTGGAAGAGGCGGTGCAGAAGGGGTTGTAAGCCAAGGAACGGAGAGTTCGCACGTCTTCCCCCAGCGACGTGTAACCGCCTGGCGTCTTTAGTGGTGAGAATGCATCCCACTCGCAGGAGACGCCGTGCACAATTCGATGACACGCCTACAGGAATGCGCGCTCGCAGTGATCGCGCTCTCCGTCGTTGCGATTGCGATCGCGACTCCGCTCGCAATGCTCGGACCAGGCACGTCGTGGCGTGCGAAAACAGCTGCCGCACTCAGTATGCTCGAGGCGCTGATCACGGTGGTGAGGCGGGTAATCGGGTTATAGATTCTCCCTCCAACCGCAGCTCCAACACCCTCGCGCTCGGCTGCGGGTGCGGTGTCGAGTAGAACTGCAGCGCCGAGATGACCACGTCATCCTCGATCCGCACCGCCAAGAGTCGCTGGAGCATCTCCGCGCTCATCCGCGGGTAGAAGCTCAGCGTCGCGTGCGGCGAGAACTGGAATCGCGCGCGCTCGAACGGCAGCCCCGTCGCCGCCATCCTCTCGTGCAGGGTGCGCAGCGGCCCGTGCGGATCGAGCGGGAGCACGATGATGTCCGTCTGCATGAAGCGGTGCGGGCGCTCGAACCGCATCGTGATCGGCGGCGTCTCGCGCGTGATCGGCTCGACGCGATCGCGCAGGAGCTCGACGGAGGTGCCGAGCGGCAGCGGGCCCACGCCGGATGATCCCGCCATCGTGATGTGCGGCGGCGTGCCCGCGGCGAGGCGCGGGTCCGCCCAGCGCTGCACCTCCAGTATCTTCCCGCGCACCGGCTCCGCGAGCTCCGCGACCACGAAAATCCCTGCCTTCATGCCGCGAAAGATACGGTACTCACGAAATCGCAGTCAGCGCTTCGGGTCGCGCTCCAGCAGCGAGAGCTTCGCGATGCTCGCCTTGGGCTTCCGATCCGCGTACAGCAGCCCGTTCGCCTCCTGGTACGTGTCCGTGAGCTGCGTGTAGCAGAATCCGGCCAGGAGCGGGAGATCGTTCACCGTATCAATGAGCGCGCGATAGCGCTGCGCCAGCTCGGCCTCGGTTTTCGCCCACGAATATCCCCACGCCCCCGATGATTTCGGCGCGTACGCGATGCCGCCGAATTCGCTCAGCATGATCGGCTTCCCCTCCACATCGAAGCCCGGCAGCACGAGGTTCCGGCCCGACGAGTACTCCGTCTTGACGAGGTGCGCGCGCACCCGCTCCATGTCGTAGCGCTCTGCGATCTTCTGCGGGTCCGCCTCGTAGTCGTGAATCGCGACGATGTCCGTCGCCACGTGCTCCCACCCATCGTTGCCCACCACGAGCCGCGTGTTGTCGATCGTCTTCGTGAGATGGTACAGCGCGCGCACGTAGTGCCGCTGCTCCTCCCGCGCTGGCAGATCCGGAACCCCCCAGCTCTCGTTGAACGGAACCCACGCGACGATGCAGGGATGGCTGTAGTCGCGCTCGATGATCTCCATCCACTGCTGCGCAACGCGCTCCACCGAATCCATCGTGAAGCGATACGCGCTCGGCATCTCCTCCCACACGAGCAGCCCGAGGTGGTCCGCCCAATACAGATAGCGCGGATCCTCCACCTTCTGGTGCTTGCGCACGCCGTTGAAGCCGAGCGCCTTCGTGAGCTCGATGTCGCGGCGGAGTGCGGCGCTGCTCGGAGGCGTGAGTCCCGTGTCGGGCCAGTATCCCTGGTCGAGCACGAGACGCAGCTTGTACGGACGACCATTCAAGGCGATTCGATCACCCATCATTCCGATCGTCCGCAGCGCCGTGTAGCTGCGCACGAGGTCGATCAGCTGTCCGCGCCCTCCCCAGAGCTCGATCTCCGCGCGGATGATCGTCGGCCGCTCGGGACTCCAGAGCAGATCGTTCCGCACGTCGTCGATGCCGGGATCCGACAGTGCGATCCGGCGATGCACCTCCCCCGAGATCACCTCGTACGTATCGTTCGCGAGCATCGTCTCGCCACTCAGCAGCTTCACGTGCAGCCGCAACCCGTCGCGCTGCCTGTCGCCGCCGAGCCATGCCTCGAGCCCGATCTCCCATCGCTCGAGATTCGAGGTCCAGCGCAGCTGCCTGATGTACGTGGATGGCACGATCTCGTACCACACGCTCTGCCAGATCCCCGTCGTGCGCGGATACCAGATCGAGTGCGAGTTGAGCTTCCAGTCCTGCTTCCCGCGCGGCTTCGCGAGATCGTGCGGATCGTCGAACGCGCGCACGACGATCTCCTGCGCGCCGCTGTCCACGAGCGCATCGGTGATGTCCGCGGTGAATGGCGTGTAGCCACCCTCGTGCTCCGCCACGAGTCGCCCATTCACCCACACCCGCGCCTCGCTGTCCACCGCGCCGAACGTCAGCAGTGCGCGCGATCCGTTCTCCGGACGCGCGAGACGCACGGTGCGGCGATACCAGCACGCGAGATAGAAGCTCGTGTCGCCGATGCCGCTCGCCGGCGTTTCCGCCGCGAAGGGCACCGTGATGCGGCGCTTCCATCGCACGTGCTCAGGCAACGTCCACGCGGCCGTCGGATCGAGCGCGAACTGCCACGAGCCGTCGAGGAGGACGAGTCCGGCACGCTCCATCTGCGGGCGCGGTCCGGGATCAGCGAGCTTGGCCGACTTGAGAGGCATGAATGGGGGAGGAGGACACAACTACCCTGGACGCGCTGAGGCGGCTCGGCGCCCAGGCCCACCAGCTCCCGCTCAGGAGAGCCGAATCTCGGTGGACTGCTCGAGGTCG
>DATGDQ010000273.1:0-8131 GCA_035310785.1 Gemmatimonadaceae bacterium
TGGTCACAAATGAAAGATCCGCTTCACCAGTGACGAGAGATCATAGAACGTCACGATCGAGAACACGAGAACGATCGCCGCGAGACCGCTGTAGAAGAGCAGCATGCGAGTTCGCATCGCCAGCGAGCCGCCCTTCACCGACTCGGCCAGAATGATCAGGATCTGGCCGCCGTCGAGAATCGGAATGGGAAACAGATTGACGACGGCGAGGTTGATACTGAGCAGCGAGATGAGCGCGAGGAGCGAGCCCCATCCCTGCTGCGCGGCCTCTCCCGACTGCACGGCGACACCGACCGGGCCGCTCAATCCCTTCAGCGACTGATGCCCCGTGAGCAGGTTGCGAAGCGTGTGCACGATCAGCCCCGCGCTTGACCACGTCGTGCTCCATGCGTCGCTGATGGCAGTTCCCACCGGGATGGGGCGCCGCGTTCCGGACTCGCGACGTATCGCGCCGATCTTGCCGAGCACGGTGTCGGTGCGTGTGATCGGATTCTGCCCCGGGCTGGCCTCCGGCGTGACCGCGATCTGCTTCTCCGTCCCGCCGCGCCAGACGGTGAGCGTGAGCGGCTTCCCCGGCGACGCCTCGATGCGATTGACAATCGCGGCCCACCCGCGCAGAGGAACGCCGTTCACCGCCGTGATGCTGTCGCCGGCGCGCACTCCCGCGTTGTAGGCCGGGTGTCCCGGCACCACGCGATCGACGATCGGCGGAATGTAGGGCGCCAGGACGTCCGCGAACTGATCGCGCGAAAGGATTCCCGAATCGCTCACGGGAATCTCGGCGCTGCCATGATTCGTCTGAATCCGAATCGTTCTCTGCGTGTCGGTCGCGATGCGCTCGAGCACATCGTTCCATGTCTGCACCGGACGGCCATCGATCGCGACCACCGTATCTCCGACGGCAATGTTGCGCAGCAGTGAATCCGCTCCCGGAATCGCGAGCACGCCGCCGATCTCGCGCGTGGTCATCACGATCTCGCCATTCGACATGTACAGCCCAGCGATGATCAAGAAGCCGAGTAGAAAATTCATCGACACGCCGGCCAGCATGATGAACAACCGCGCAGGAAGTGACTTCGACTCGAGCCAGCGATCCTCCGGGACCGGGCGCGGTCCGAACGGTGCCATCCCATTCGGGTCGTAGTACCTCGGCTTCTTCGCCTCGGGCGCGAGCACGTGCGCTCCGCTCCCGCCCACCTCGCCCACCGACATCTCGGCGCCGCCCTCGATGAAAGCCATCGACTCGTCCTCGCGCGACGCCATGCGTACGTATCCGCCGAGTGGCAGTGCGGCGAGGACGTATTCCGTTTCACCCCATTTGTGACTCAGGAGTGCGGGGCCGAAGCCGATCGAGAAGCGCGGGGCATACACGCCGGTGAGCTTGGCAGCGAAGAAGTGCCCGAGCTCGTGGATGAAGATCACGATTCCGAACACGAACACGATGGCGGCGGGCGTGCGGAGCCACTCTGTCATGCAAACATCTCCAATACGTGGTGTCGCGCAGCCTCGTCTGCTTCGAGCACGGCCGCGCGTGTGTCGCCGGGAACATCCGCGCAGTGAGAAAGCGCGCTCTCGATGGCGCGGGCGACGTCCCTGAATCTTATCCGATTCCCGAGGAAAAGGCTCACAGCCTGCTCGTTCGCCGCGTTGAACACGGCGGGGGCCACGCCCCCCCGCCGTCCCGCGGCGAGCCCCAGCGCGAGCGCGGGGAAATCCTCGGTGCGCACGCGCTCGAAGGTGAGCATCGGCCAGGAGACCGGATCGAATCGAGGCATCGCGTCATCGAGCACGCGCTCGGGATGCGTCAGGGCGTACAGCACCGGCAGCTCCATGCTCGGCGTTCCCATCTGCGCCAGCACACTTCCATCGACGAACTCCACAAACGAGTGCACGATGCTCTGAGGATGAACGACGATCTCGATCTGATCGTACGACAGGCCGAAGAGAAAGTGCGCTTCGATCACCTCGAGCGCCTTGTTGGCGAGCGTGGCGCTGTCGATGGAGATCTTTCGGCCCATGCGCCATGTGGGATGCTGGAGCGCGTCCGCGATCGTGGCGTGGGCGAGTCGATCAGGCGCCCACTCGCGAAACGGACCTCCCGACGCGGTGAGCACCAGACGCCGGACATCCGCGCTGGTGCGCCCGGCGAGACACTGCAGAATCGCACTGTGCTCGCTATCCACCGGAACGAGCTCGCCGCCCCCGCGCCTGCAGGCGGCGGAGACCAGTGAGCCGGCCATGACGAGCGTCTCCTTGTTCGCGAGCGCGACGCGCTTCCCTGCCGTAACTGCGGCGAGCGTCGCGTCGAGCCCGGCCGCGCCGACGATCGCGTTGATGACGATCGACACATCTGCACGAGTGGCCGCCTCGACCAGGCATCCCGATCCTTCCGTCCATCCCTGATGCGGCGTCGCTCCATTCGCGCAGATGCCCACGTATGCTGGGTTGAACTCGAGTGCCTGCGCCGCGAGCAGATCGGTGTTCGAGAATGCGGTGAGGGCAGCCACCCGGAAGCGATCGCGATGACGCGCCAGCACGCGGAGCGCCGTCGTGCCGACCGAACCGGTGGATCCGAGTACCGCGACACCGCGAGCAGTCATCGATTCACGAAGAGAAGCACGTGCGGAAACGTGAACAGGAAGTACGTGACGGGCAGCGCGAAGAGCATGCCGTCGATGCGATCCAGCACGCCACCGTGCCCGGGAATGAGGTGCGAGCTGTCCTTCACTCCACCCTCCCGCTTGAGAAGCGACTCCACCAGATCACCAACCTGCACCGACACTCCGATGAGCGCGCCGAGCATCAGCGCGGTGGCGGTGCGCATCCCGAGACTCGCGTACGGCACCAGCACCCAGTGCACATACGCCCAGCTCGCGAGCATGCAGAAGATGAGCGCCCCGAGTGCGCCTGCCTGCGTCTTCCCCGGACTCACGGACGGCATGAGCTTGGCGCGCCCGAGCGCGCGCCCGACGAAGAAGCCCGCGGTGTCCGAGATCCACGTGAGCACGAATGGATAGAACAGCAGCGCGCTCCCGGCTTGCGCCGTCACCACGTAGTTGTGATAGCGAAGCGCGTACGCGAACGCGAGAAAGCCGGCCGTATAGAACACTCCGAGCAGCGTCACGGCTATCGCGCCGAGTGGGTGCTGGTCGGGTCGTCGTCTGAAGAGCACGACGGCGAAGAGCGCGATGATGACCATGGCGCCGAGCGCAATCTCGGGCGGTACGAATCGGCCCTCGCGAAAGAAGTGCACCGCGAGCGGGAGCAGGAACGCGAGCAGCGTTCCCGTGCGCGCCAGCGGCGTGTAGCCGCCGTGTTCCGCGATTCCGTAGAGCTCGTGCGCAGCGAGCGCGGACACGAGGCCGAGCACGAGCGCGAGGAGCAGTCCGCCGACGTAGACCGCGGCAATGATGAGCGGGATCGCGACGACGGCGACCAGCACCCGCGCCGCGAGGTTGGAGAGCGCCACTATGCGGTGACGCGGCCGAAGCGACGGTCGCGATTCTGGAAATCGAGTATTGCCGCGTACAACTCCTGGCGGCGGAAGTTCGGCCAGAGCACGGGAGACATGTACAGCTCCGCGTACGCCACCTGCCAGAGCATGAAGTTCGAGATGCGCTGCTCTCCCGACGTGCGAATGAGAAGATCGGGATCAGGCATGCCGGCCGTATACAGCCGCTCCGTGATCGCCTCCTCGTCGATCTCGTTCGCGGACATCCGCCCCGCACACACATCCTCCGCGAGCTGCTGTGCGGCTCGCGCGATCTCCGCCCGGCTTCCGTACGAGATGAACAGATTGAGCAGCAGGCGGTCGTTGTGCGCGGTTCGCTCCATCAGTTGCGCAGCCGCCGCGGCCGCCGGTGGAGTGAGGCGTGCGAGATCCCCAAGCACCTGCACCCGCACACCCTGCGTCGCGAGCTCGTCGGCCTCTCGCGCGATGTATTCCTCGAGCAGCGACATGAGCGCCTGGATTTCCGTCACGGGCCGCTGCCAGTTCTCCTGCGAGAATGCGAACAGCGACAAGACCTCGACGCCTACCTCGATGGCGCCCTCCACCACTTCGCGCACGGACTTCATCCCCGAACGGTGCCCGAGTGGCCTCGGGAGATTGCGCTCGCGCGCCCAGCGGCCGTTGCCATCCATGATGATCGCAACGTGCCGCGGGATCGCGCCATTCTCTCGAATTCGCGCGAGCATCTCCGGCGCCTTCATCGCGCAGCCTGACGACAGGCGACGTACCTCGACTGCACGAGGGGTTCCCTCCCTACACTTCCATGATTTCGGCTTCTTTCGCCTTCAACATCTCCTCGAGCTTCGCGATGTGCTCGTCGTGCATCTTCTGGAGCTCCTTGTCCGCCGTCTTCTTGTCGTCCTCGGAGATCTTGTCGAGCTTCTTGATCGCGTCTCGGGCTATGGTGCGCGCGTGCCGCACCGCAATGCGTCCCTCCTCCGCGAGCCGGTGCACCACCTTCACGAGCTCCTTGCGGCGGTCCTCGTTCAGCGAGGGAAGCGGCACGCGTATCACGCCACCCTGGCTCGAGGGATTGAGCCCGAGATCGGAGTCGCGGATCGCCTTCTCGATCGCCTGCGTCAGCCCCTTGTCCCAGGGCGTGACGGTAAGAAGGCGCGACTCGGGGGCGGACACGCTGCCGACCTGCGATACGGGCATCGACTGGCCGTACGCGTCGACGCGCACCGTGTCGAGCAACGTCGTTGACGCCTTGCCGCTCCGAATCGACGAGAACTCCTTGCGCGAGCTCTCGAGCGCCTTGTCCATTCCCACGCGGGCTTCTTTGACGAGCTGCGGTATCGTACTCATTGGACGAGTGTGCCCACTCGGTCGCCGCGAATTGCACTGGCGACGGAGCCCGGGCGTTGAATGTTGAGAACGATCAGTGGCATCGAGTTCTCGCGGCAGAGCGTTATCGCGGTCTGATCCATGACCCCGAGCTCGTCGCGAATGATGTCCCTGTACGCGAGTGACTCGTACATCGTGGCCGTGGTGTCCTTCTTCGGGTCCGCGGAGTAGATCCCGTCGACGCTCGTCGCCTTGATGATGACGTCGGCCTTCATCTGAATGCCGCGCAGCACTGCGGCGGTGTCGGTCGAGAAGTAGGGATTTCCCGTGCCGCCGGCGAAGATCACGACGCGACCCTTGTCGAGGTGGCGCTGCGCACGACGCCGAATGTACGGCTCCGCGATCTCTTCCATGCGGATGGCCGTCATCACGCGCGTGTCGATGTTCTTCTTCTCGAGCACGTCCTGCATTGCGAGCGCATTGATGACGGTACCGAGCATCCCCATGTAATCGGCCCCCACACGGTCCATGCCCATCTTGGAAAGCTGGGCACCGCGTACGATGTTGCCGCCACCGATCACGAGGCCGACGCGCGTACCCATCGCGACGACGTCCTTGATCTCCCCAGCGAGGCGATCGAGGACGTCGAAATCGAAACCGGTCGTGCGCTCTCCGGCGAGCGCTTCACCGGAGAGCTTGAGCAGCACGCTCGAGTACTTGAGCGGCGCCACGTCGGGGATTACTCCTGCCCCAGCTGAAAGCGAGCAAAGCGCTTGACGACGATGTTCTCGCCGACCTTTGCGGACAGCTCCTTCACGAGATCGCCGACTTTCTTCTTCGGATCGCGCACGTACTCCTGCGAGAGCAGCGTGTGCTGCTTGTAGAAGGCCTCGACCTTGCCTTCCACGATCTTCTCGCGAAGCGACTCGGGCTTGCCGCTCTCCGCGAACTGCTGCTCCGCTATCCGGCGCTCGCGCTCGACTTCCGCCGCGGGAATGCCGTCGCGATCGACGGCCAGCGGCGCGGCGCTCGCGATGTGCAGCGCGATCTCGCGCACGAGCTCCTTGAACTCATCGGTGCCGGACACGAAGTCCGTCTCCGAGTTCACCTCGACGAGCACGCCAACCTTTCCGTTGTGGTGGATGTAGCTGCCCACACGCCCCTCGGATGCGGTGCGATCCGAGCGCTTCTCGGCCTTGGCGATGCCCTTGGCACGGAGCAGCTCCGCCGCCTTGTCCATGTCGCCGCCGGTCTCCTCGAGTGCACGCTTCGCGTCCATCATGCCCGCGCCGGTCTTCTGGCGGAGCTCCTGGACCTGCTTCGCGGTAAATGCTGTCGTCGCTGCCATGTTCAATCCTTCACGCTGTCGAGCGTGCTGTTGTCTCGGGCAGCCGCAGGTCCCCGCGCGGCCGCATCACTCATGTCACTTCACGAGAACGCCGCCGGCGGGGCCGGCGGCGCACTCAGTTTACGTCGAAAGCGGGCCGGACACTACTCCGGCGTTCCCTACTCTGTGGCCGCCTCTTCCGATGCCGGCGCACCAGCTTCCGGTGCATCTGCAGCCTGTCCACCAACGTTCAGTCGTGCGGCGATCGCCTCCGGTTTCGCGCGACGACGCGGGCGCCGACGGCGTCGCTTCTCGCCTTCATCGGCCGGCTCGGTGCCGCGATCGCTGCTGTACGTCGTCTGCCCTTCTTCGTCGGCTTCCGACTCCTGGCGCTTGGGCGCCTCGCGGCGCGCCTCGGCGATCGTGTCCGCGATTGCCTTCGTGATGAGCTCGACCGAGCGAATCGCATCGTCGTTGCCGGCGATCGGCACGGAGATGAGATCGGGATCCGCATTCGTGTCCACGATCGCAACGATCGGGAGCCCGAGCTTGTTCGCCTCGGTGACCGCGATCTTTTCCTTCTTCGAATCGACGATGAAGAGCAGGCCGGGAAGGCGGCCCATGTTCTTGATGCCCGACAGATACTTGTTCAGCTTGTCGCGCTCGCGGGACATCATGAGCTGCTCTTTCTTCGTGTAGTTCTGGAAGTCGCCGCCCTCTTCGCTGCCCGCCTCGAGATCCTTGAGGCGGCGCACCTGCTTCTTCACCGTCTGGAAATTCGTGAGCATGCCGCCAAGCCATCGCTCGGTGACGTACATCGCGCCGCAGCGCTCGGCTTCGCCTTGCACGATGCCCTTGAGCTGGCGCTTGGTGCACACGAACAGAATGTTCTCGCCGCGAAGAACGGCCTCTCGCACGAGCTTCTGTGCGAGCTCCAACTGGCGCAGCGTCTTCTGGAGATCGATGATGTGAATCCCGTTCCGCTCGGCGAAGATGTAGCGGCGCATCTTCGGGTTCCAGCGGCGGGTTTGGTGTCCGAAATGGACACCGGCTTCGAGCAGTTGATCGAGGTTGGGCAGAGTCATGGGGTTCGAAAATCCTGTCGGGTTTGATCGGCCGCTCTCGTCATCGCTGCGATCGACCGCACGTGGCGGCACCCGTCGCAGCTCGGAGAGCGTGAAAGATTCGCGGCGAGCGGAAATTGCGCGCCGCGATGGTGCTCAACGCTTGGAGAACTGGAACCGCTTGCGGGCCTTCGGACGACCCGGCTTCTTGCGCTCGACCGCGCGCGCATCACGCGTCATGAGGCCGAGGTCACGCAGCTTGCGACGATGCGTCTCATCCATCTCGACGAGGGCGCGGGACACGGCGAGACGCAGCGCGCCGGCCTGTCCGCTCTGCCCACCGCCTTCGAGCTTCGCCTTTACATCGTATCGACCGAGCGTGTCCGTGGCCGTGAAGGGCTGTTGAATCGCCGACACGAGCGTCGGACGCGGGAAGTAGTCGCCGAGCGTGCGGCCGTTGACGTCCCACTTGCCGGAGCCAGGGCGGATGTAGAGGCGGCAGACCGCTTCCTTCCGGCGCCCGATCGTGTGCGTAATTCCTTCGGCCATTACTTGCTCTCGCTCTGCGTGAGTTTGAGGACGGTTGGCTGCTGCGCCGTGTGCGGGTGCTCCGCGTTTGCGTACACGCGCAGCTTGAGGCGAAGCGCCTGACGTCCGAGTGCGGTTTTCGGAAGCATGCCGAACACGGCCTTCTCGATCACGCGCTCCGGATGCTTCTCGAGCATCGTGGCGAAGGGCGTGAACCGCTCGTGTCCCATGTAGCCGGTGTGATGGAAGTAGCGCTTCTGCTCCGACTTGCGACCGGTGACGCGAACCTTGGACGCATTGATGACGATGACGTTGTCACCGGTGTCCATGTGGGGTGTGAACATCGGCTTGTGCTTGCCACGTATGATGCGTGCGACTTCGGTGGCGAGCCGCCCGAGCACCAAGCCTTCGGCG
>DATGDQ010000274.1:0-5859 GCA_035310785.1 Gemmatimonadaceae bacterium
AGGACGTCCATGCCCACATCCGAGTAGAGCTGGGCGGCTCCCGGCTCGTATTCGAGCGTGGTCGAAAGTACGAGCCGGCGCGCTTGCGATGGTGAATGCGCGATCTTCGCGAGATTGCGTCCGGCTGGAAGACCCGACCGATGCTCCAGCAGCTCGCGAACGGTCACGCGTGCCTTCTCGCCATGTGCGAATGCCGGCAGGTAGCGCGACACGGGTGCATCGAGGGAGATCCGGTGCTCATCGTACAACACCATCACGGCGGCGGTGGTCGCCACGACCTTCGTGAGCGACGCGAGATCGTAGAGCGTGCGCTCGGGCGACACCGCGGAACTTGCGTGCGGCCAGTCGAGCGTTCCGTAGCCGCGCGAGAGCGCGGTTGCGTCGCGACGTCCGATGATGACCGCCGCCCCCGGAAATCCGGCGGCCTGCACGCCGCGCTCGACCACGCGGTCCACAGCCTCGAGCCGCGCTGCCGACATCCCCACGCTGTCGGGAGGAAGCGCAGGAAGCCGGCAGGGCACGCCAGCTGCGCAGAGTAGTGCGAGAATGGCCAGCATCATTCATCGGGGGACGAACGCGCGCGAAGGCGCGCAACGATCGTCAACATTCGTTACGGCTTCTTGTACAGCACGCCGCCCTTCATGACGAGCTTCACCTGGCGCAGCGCGCGGATGTCGCGCGTCGGGTCGCCGGTTACGGCCACGAGATCTGCCAGCAGCCCGGGCTTCATCGCGCCAATCTTTTTCTCGAGATGCAGCACCTTTGCATCGACGCTGGTGGCGGCGCGAAGCGCCGCGAGCGGAGTCATGCCGTAGTCGACGAGCAGCTCGAGCTCGCGCGCATTGTCGCCGTGGGTGAACACGCCGACGTCGCTGCCGTTGCATATCGTGACGCCAGATGCGAGCTGCAACGCGAAGGTCGCGCGGCGGTGCTTGATCGCCTCAGGCTCGGGGTCGATTCCTTTCTTCCAGCCTCGGTACTGCGCAATCGCATCGCCGGCGGCGAGCGTCGGACAGAGCGCGACGCCGCGCTCTCGCATGAGCTGCAGGGTAGCCGCGGACGCGTCGTCCGCGTGCTCCACTGTCTCCACACCGGCGAGCACCGCGCGACGGATCGCGGTATCGCCATACGCGTGCACCGCCACGGCGCGCCCACTCGCGCGCGCCGTCTGCACCACCAGATTCACCTCGTCCTGCGAGAACGTCGGACGCGTCTCCCCATTCGGGCCCCATCGATAGTCGCCGTAGATCTTGATCCAGTCCGCGCCCTTGCCGATTTGACTCCGCACGGCGTGAATGAGCGCGTCCACTCCGTCTGCCTCCTCTGCGCCCTGCGGAACCGTCCAGCGCGGATCGAAGCCCTTCGGACCATACGCGCCCGTGGCGACGATTGCGCGGGTGACCACGAGCATTCGCGGACCAGGGATGATCCCCTGTTCGATCGCCTGCTTGAGCCCCACATCCGATTCCCCAGCGCCCTCGGTACCGAGATCGCGAATGGTCGTGAAGCCGGCGAGGAGCGTGTTGCGCACGTGATTCGTGGCGCGCGCGACGCGAAGCGCGAGCGGCTCGTGGAGCACCTGATCGTCCCACGGCGTCTCGTTGTACGGGTGCAGAAACACGTGCGAATGTGCGTCGATGAGCCCGGGGAGCAGCGTCATGCCCGGCAGGTCGATGCGCGCGGCACCGGCGGGTGCACGAACGGATGACGCGGGTCCGGCTGCGACGATCGTATCCCCTTCCACGAGCACGACCCATCCGTCGTGTACGGTCGTGCCGTCGAATACCCGCGCAGGTGTGAGCAGCGTAGCGCCCTGCGCGGCGAGCGCGAGCGGAGCAACGAGCAAGAGCGAGAGCAGACGAATGAAGCGCATGATCTGTCCGACGAGGGGAGTTACGGAGCGCAACCCCATGTTATCCTCTGCACTCCTGCCGAGCCACCCACTTCCTTCGCATTCCGCACTCTCGATTTACATTCCTTCCGTGACCGACGCCGCCATCCGCACCGAGGGACTCCGCAAGGTCTACACGACCGCTCCGCCCAAGACGGGTCGCGGCGCGCCGGGCATCACACCCGACGCATCGCGCGCCGCGGCCGACCGCAAAGCCGGCAGCGAGGTTGTCGCCCTGCAGTCTCTCGACCTCCAGGTGCAAGCGGGCGAGTTCTTCGGCCTGCTCGGCCCCAATGGGGCGGGGAAGACGACGATGATCGGCATCTGCACCACGCGTGTTCTCCCCACCTCGGGAACCGCCATCATCGAAGGCGCCGACGTCCGCACCCAGTCGACGCTCGTGCGCCAGCGCATCGGCGTGGTGCCCCAGCGGCCGAACCCGGACAGTGGTCTGAACGTTCGCGAGAATCTCGTCTTCCACGCCGCGTACTTCGGCATCCGGCGCTCGGTGGCAGACGCGCGCGCGCGCGAGCTGCTCGCGAAGCTCGGGATCGCCGAGAAGGCCGAGGCGAAGGTGAATCAGCTCTCGGGAGGTCAGCAGCAACGCCTCATGATCGCGCGCGCGCTCATTCACGAGCCACGCGTGATCTTTCTCGACGAGCCGACGGTGGGCCTCGATCCGCAGGCCAGACTCGATCTGTGGACCATCCTCCGGGATCTGCATGCGCAGGGGCGCACGATCGTCATGACGACGCATTACATGGAGGAGGCGGATCGCCTCTGCGATCGCATCGCCATAATCGATCAGGGAAAGCTGCTGGCCGTAGACACGCCCGCCGCCCTCAAGGCTCGTGCGCCGGGCGGGACGATGATCGAGCTCATGCTCGACGGACCCGTCGATTCGCTCGAGGCAGCCGCGCGTGCGATTCCTGGTGTGTCACACGTCGAGTCGAGCGGCAATACGCTTCGGATCTACAGCGACCGCGGAGGAGAGGTCATCGCCGCACTCGTCACGTTGGCGAGCGCGCATGGGCGCGGGGTCCACGACATCCACCTTGCACCGCCGAGTCTCGAGACGCTCTTCATATCGCTCACGGGACGCCAGCTCACATGACCGGTGCTGTGATTGACGTCGCGCAGCGCGCCACAGCCGGGAGAATCTTTCTCGCACTGCTACGCCGTGACATCAGCGTTGCGCGCCGAGAACTACCCTACTTTCTGCTGCGCACGACGCTACAGCCGCTGCTGTTCATCGTCGTGTTTGGTCTCCTCCTGCCGCGCATGGGATACATGAGCGAGGCATACAAGGCCGCACTGCTCCCCGGTGTGCTCGCGGTGAGCCTCGCGTTCTCCAGCGTGCAGTCCGTTGCCTTGCCGATGGTCGCGGACTTCGGCTGGACGCGGGAGATCGAGGACCGGCTGCTCGCGCCCATCTCCATCGAGCTCATCGCGCTCGAGAAGATCGTCGCCGGCGTCGTGCAAGGACTGATCGCGGCGCTCTTCGTTCTTCCGATCGCGCGCCTCATCATGGGACCGATCCCCGGACTCACCGCCGCACACTTCGCGTTGGTGATCTTCATCGTCCTTCTCGGCGCCACCGCATTCTCGGTGCTGGGGCTTCTCATGGGATCACTCGTCAACCCGCAGCAGATCGGATTGATGTTCAGTGTCATCGTGGCGCCGATGATCTTCTTCGGTTGCGCGTACTATCCGTGGCAGAATCTGTCGGTGTTTCCCGCGATGAAGTACGCGGTGCTCGTCAATCCGCTCGTCTACGTATCGGAAGGGATGCGCGGCGTGCTCACGCCAGGACTGCCGCACATGGATCTTCGCGCGGTGAGTGGAGCCCTCATTCTCGTCATCGCGATCTTCTGGACGCTCGGAATTCGCAGCTTCACGAAGCGCGCGATGGGCTGAGCCAAGATATCAGCTCACGCGGTCTGGAGTGCCGCGTCGATGCCGACCCAGCCCGCCGGCACGTTGACCGCTTCGATGCCCGCCGCGGACAGCAGGCTCGCCGCGACCGCGGAGCGCGTGCCGCCCTGACAGTAGACGGCGACAGGGCGATCGCGCGGAAGTGTGGCGAGGGCCCGTGGCAGCTCGGCCAGCGGAATGTGCTGCGCATCCGGGTGATGGCCGGCATTCCACTCCGACCGCGAGCGCACGTCGACGACCCTGACTGATTGCAGATCCGCCTGCGCGAGCAGCAGCTCCGGCGTGAACTGGCGAATGCGTCCCAGCGCGCGTCCGCCGTCGAGCCATGCGATGCAGGCGTCCTCGGTGAAGATGCCGGCGACTCGGTCGAGTCCAATGAGCGTGAGCGCGCGCGCGGCAGACAGCGCGTCGGCTCGATTCTCGGCGAGCAGATAGAGATCGTGATCGTACGGCAGCAGCGAGCCGGCAAGCGTGGTGAAGGAGCCACCCCAGGGAATGTTCAACGTGCCGGGTACGTGCGCACGAGCGAAACGTTCGGGCGCGCGCATGTCCACCACCAGCGCTCCCGCGAGGCCGAGCTCCGCGAGTGACTCGGGCGGAGGTGACGGTGGATCGCCGCGCTCCCCGAGGAGGGGCGGGCCGTCTCGATTGATCCGCTTCATCACGCCGAAGTACGCCGGCGGATCCGGCTGCCCATCGAGTACGCGAGCGACGAAGGTCTCCACATCTCGCTCCTCGAGCGCCCAATTCGAGAGGCGCTCATATCCAACCGTGGAGGACGGCATGTCGCCCAGCGCCTTGCCGCAGGCGCTTCCGGCGCCGTGTCCGGGCCACAGCTGCACGTAATCGGGAAGCTTGCGAATGCGACTCAGCGACGAAAAGAGCTCGCGCGCACTCGCCTCCTTCGTGCCGACCTCGTTGGCGGCTCGCTCGAGGAGATCGGGCCGTCCCACATCGCTCACGAACACGAAGTCCCCGGTGACGATGCCCACGGGCTCTTCGGCGGTCGCGAGATCCTTGACGATGAATGAGATGTGCTCCGGCGTGTGTCCCGGAGTGTGCTGCACGGTGAAGCGAATGCGCCCGACATCGAACATCTCGCCGTCGTGCAGCAGCTTCGCGCCATCCGCGGCCGCGAATTCGTAGCGCCACTCGGGCGGCCCCTCACCCGAGAGCAACAACTCCGCGCCCGTGCGCGAGGCGAGCTCGCGCGCTCCGGACACGAAGTCGGCGTGGATGTGTGTCTCCGTGACATGCGTGATGGTGAGCCCGGCCGCCTTCGCCGCCGCCACGTACATGTCCGCGTCGCGAATGGGATCGATCACGATCGCGGTATGGGTCTCCCTGCATCCGATGAGATAGCTCATCTGGGCGAGCTGCTGCTCGTAGAATCGGCGCAGAATCATGGGTCAATCATCCAGTGCGGTGTGGCGTCGCACGTAGTCGAGGGCGAGTGCGGCATAATCGGGCGAGCGAAGCCCGATGACGTCCGCCATCTGCCGGGCCTTGTCGAGCGGGATGTGCTCGTCGAGCGCGAGATACGGAATCATCAGCGCTCCGACGCGGTTCGCGGACTGGCAGTGCACGAGCGCGGGGCGATTCGCCGGGTCGCGCAGAAATTCGCGCAGAGCATCGAACTGTCGATCGCCCAAGCTCGAGTGACTCACGGGAAGCAGAAAGTACCGGAGACCGGCGCGCGCGACCTCGACCGGCTCGTCGTGCCCTCGGGGCTCGCTCGCCTCCCGCAGGTCGATGACCGACTTGAAGCCCGCGCTTGCGAGCTCACCCCAGGCCGCCGCGTCAGGTTGCCCCGCGGTCGCGACATCGGACAGCGGACATCCGCCGTACGGAACCAGCTCGACGATCTTTTTCATCGAAGCGGCATCCACGCGACATTCTCCTATTGGCGTCCTCCGTAAGATGCTACAAAGGCGCGCCCATGTGAACCGGATCGTTGTTGGAACAGCTGCGGTGGATCATCTTGGCGCAATGTTTGGTGCCGCGCTCCGTTTCGTTCACCTGTGCTCGATCGT